>JBDQNA010000066.1:0-6764 GCA_040261965.1 Flavobacteriaceae bacterium | reverse complement strand
TTCCAGCCTTGCTGCTTCCACCGGGTGTCATCAACTGCAAATAATCTATCATGATAAGGCGAATGCCGTATTGGGAAGAAAGACGTCGGGCTTTTGCACGAAGATCGAAAATGGATAACGAAGGAGTATCGTCAATATAAAGCGGTGCTTTTTCTAGATCGGAAACTTTTACGTTTAGCTGTTTCCACTCGTGGTCTTCCATTTTTCCAGTTCGAAGTTTTTCTGAACTAAGCCCTGTTTCAGATGAAATAAGACGCGTTATTAATTGAACGGAAGACATCTCCAGAGAGAAAAATGCAACGGGAATGTTTTGATCTACGGCAATGTTTCGCGCCATGGATAAGGTAAAGGCTGTCTTTCCCATACCTGGACGGGCAGCAATAATGATCAAATCACTGTTTTGCCAGCCTGAAGTCAGCTTGTCTACGGCGTGAAAGCCGGAAGGCACACCACTCATTCCTTCTTGGTTGGCAATTTCTTCAATTTTTTTCTTGGCTTGGATAACCAAACTTTGCGCACTCACAGTAGAGGTCTTTAGATTTCCCTGACTCACATCATAGAGCTTGGACTCTGCCTTGTCGAGCATGTCAAAAACGTCTTTGGTTTCGTCATAAGCCTCCTCTATGATTTCACTTGAAATTTTTATTAGACTGCGCTGAATAAATTTCTGAAGGATAATGCGTGCATGATATTCAATATGTGCAGAAGAAGATACCTTTTTAGAAAGCTGAATGAGGTAAAAGTCTCCTCCAACTTGGTTTAGCTTCTGATCTTTTTTTAATTGAGCGGACACCGTTAACAGGTCGATGGGCTCTGAGTTTTCAAAAAGCTTGACCATTGCGGAAAAAATATGCTGATGTGCCTCACGATAAAAGGCCTCTGGCTGTAAGATATCAATAACCTCATCAACGCCTTTTTTGTCAATCATCATGGCGCCAAGGACAACTTCTTCGAAGTCAATTACCTGTGGTGGCAGCTTTCCACGTTCCAGTGGAACCACTGTGGAAGGCGATACTATAGACGGCATGGGACTCTTTTTTTCCATGACACTAAACTACATAAATGAAGGTAGAAATGTTTAAAAAAAGTAAAAAACTAACGAACAACAGCGTAGTTGATAACCCGCTTACAATTGTTTAAAAGCCAAACATTATTCGTCATAAACACCCATAGCAAAAAACTTGTCCATGCGTTCTTGCACCAAAACGTCGGTTGGTAATTCTTGTAACTCGTTATAGGTCTTACAAATGGTTTTACGAACCGTATCAAACATGGCCTCGCGATTGGTGTGTGCACCACCTAGCGGTTCTTTGATAATGGTGTCAATAAGCTTTTGACGTTTCATGTCCTTGGCCGTTAGCTTTAATGCTTCGGCTGCTTGCTCTTTGTATTCCCAACTGCGCCATAAAATGGAAGAACAGGATTCTGGTGAAATTACAGAATACCACGTATTTTCTAGCATAAATATGCGGTCGCCCACACCTATGCCCAATGCGCCTCCAGAAGCACCTTCACCAATAACCATTACAATAATAGGCGTCTTTAGTCGAGACATTTCCAGTATGTTGCGAGCAATGGCTTCACCCTGTCCGCGCTCCTCTGCTTCTAGACCCGGGTATGCGCCAGGAGTATCTATGAGACAAACAACGGGAACATTGAATTTTTCGGCAGATTTCATCAAACGCAGTGCCTTACGATACCCCTCCGGGTTTGCCATACCAAAGTTGCGGTACTGTCGTGTTTTAGTATTATATCCTTTCTGCTGCCCAATAAACATAAAACTTTGATCTCCTATCTTACCTAAACCGCCTATCATGGCTTTGTCGTCCTTGACCGTTCTATCGCCGTGAAGCTCTAAAAAGGTGCCTTGCGTAAGTGCCTCAATATAGTCAAGGGTATAAGGTCTTGAAGGATGCCTTGAAACCTGCACGCGCTGCCAAGGAGTTAGGTTGGTGTAAATCTCTTTTTTGAGCTCGACCAAACGGTCTTGGATGTTTTTGCATGCTTCGGTAACATCAACTTCACTGTCGTTACCAATCACTTGACATTTGAGCAATTGGTCTTCTAATTCCTTAATGGGTTCTTCAAAGTCTAAATACTCCATATTGAGATTTTAATGCAAAACAAATATACTTATTTTGGGTTCCGAGCAAGCGGATGAATCGTTTTTTTTGTTCTTCTTAATTTATAAATACCATTTGCCAAGACGGCAATAAGTATACAAGTCAATCCGATATAAAAACCCGTATGCATTACTTCCTTTTCGCCAAAAATGGCATAGGCCAAGGCAATACCATATACAGGCTCCATGTTAATGCCAAGCATAATAGAATACGGAGTGAGGTGGCGCATTGCAACTATAGAGACAACAAAAGCATAGGAAGTACACACAAAGGCTAATATGGATAGCCATAGCAAATCCTGTGCAGAAATAGCAAAAAAAGCAGCAGTAAAAGCACCTTGAAAAGTCAACACCAAAGTAACCACCAGAGCCCCCACAAAAAGCTCGTAAAACGACAATACATAGGGATCCGTTTTGGCAACGTACTTACCATTGAGCAATGTAAATAAAACAGCTAATACAGTTGACATGCCTGCATAAAGAAAGCCTTTTATATGTGTGGTTCCAGTACCGAGAACCAGGACCAAACCAAGGATGACCAATAACCCAAAAAACACCTCATAGCCAATGACTTTTCGTTTATAGAAAATGGGTTCAAGTAAGGACGTCAAAAAAGCACCTGACGAAAGCACCGATAAGGTTATAGAGACGTTTGATACTTTAACAGAACCGAAAAATGTAATCCAGTGAAATGCAATTAGCACACCACTTGCAATAGCCACCCAAGCGATGGTTTTGTCAATACGAAAATTGTGCTTACGTACCCAAAGAATCAAACCCAAACCTAGAGTTGCCAATGTCATTCGGTACCAAACCAAGGGAATGGCCGAGACGCTTATCAAGGCACCCAAAATGGCAGTGAACCCAAAAATGATCACGATAAAGTGAAAGTGAAGCGTACTAAATAACTTATCTCTTTGCATGACGCAATAAATAAATAGAGAGTACAGTAAATAACGCATTTGGAATCCAGGCAGCTAGCCACGGGGTGAAATTAGATTTCTCAACCATGACTTCAAATATTTTGTCAAAAAAGATGTAGAGAAAAGCCAGTATGATACCCATAGCTAAATTTATGCCCATACCACCGCGCTTTTTGAAGGAGGCTACCGCCACTGCAATAAGTGTTAGAATAAAAGCAGATATGGGAAGTGACCAACGCTTGTGTCGCACCAACAGGTGGCTGTTAATAAGGGGGCTTCCGTTTTCACGTTCTTGCTTGATGTATTCGTTTAGCTTAAAAAAATTGAGTGTTTGGGCTTTATAGGTAATAGGAGCCATGGCATTTAAATCCAGGGTAAGTAAGGTGTCGAGGCGTGCCTCCTTTCGAATAACTTCCTTATCATTTATAATGGTGCGCTGAAAAAATTGGGATAGGCGATGAATACTGTCTTTTTCTACCCATCGGATGTTTTGCGCCTTAATCTTGTATACCAACTGATTATCCTCAAAATGTTCCCAAGTGAAATTATACCCCACCTGCCGACTTGCATTATAATTGCTGATGTAAATAAAATCGTTATCCCCTATTTGTTTGTAGATGTTTTCGGTCAACATCACCTTTCTGCCCTTACTGATGTACTCGTATTTAAAACGGTTATAGCTTTCACTGGCATTCGGCACCCAGAACATGCTCGCACCAAAGGCTAGCAAAGCAATTATTGAAGCAGAAATGAGAAAAGGACGTAGGTATCTATAAAAAGAAATTCCGGAACTCAATACCGCAATTACTTCTGTGTTACTTGCTAATTTTGAGGTGAACCATATTACAGATAAAAACAAGAATATGGGAAAAAGTTGGTATCCAAATACCCATACAAAATCGTAATAGTGGGATAAAATTTCTCCTGTCGAGAGTTCGTTTTCTTTGAATTTATCAATTTTTTGAGAGAGATCAACCAATACGCTAATAGGAATAAACAACACCAACATGACTGTAAAAGTGCTGATGTACTTCTTTATGATATACAGGTCTAACAACTTCATATTATAAGCGCTTATCCATTTGACGTACCATGGTGTTTTTCCAAGACGTAAAATCACCCGCTAAAATATGCTTTCTGGCTTGGCGCACCAACCACAAATAAAAGGAAAGGTTGTGTAAGGTGGCGATTTGCTTGCCCAACAACTCATTAGCAGCAAATAAGTGGCGTAAATAAGCCTTGCTGTAGGCGGAGTCAACAAAGCTACTACCGTTGGGATCAATGGGAGAGAAATCGTATTCCCATTTTTTATTTTTAATATTGATACTACCTTCAGAAGTAAACAGCATACCATTACGTGCATTTCTAGAAGGCATAACACAATCAAACATATCTACACCCAAAGCGATGTTCTCTAAAATATTGATCGGCGTGCCAACCCCCATCAAATAGCGAGGTTTGTCTTCTGGCAAAACGGCACATACGGCATCGGCCATCGCATACATTTCCTCAGCTGGCTCTCCTACTGACAGGCCGCCAATAGCATTTCCTGGCGCGTTGGTGCTAGCAATAAATTCGGCTGACTGCACCCGTAAATCAGTGTAGACACTTCCTTGTACTATGGGGAAAAGTGTTTGGGTGTATCCATATTTAGGTGTTGTTTTTTCAAAGTGTTCTTGACAGCGAATAAGCCAACGGTGTGTAAGGTGCATGGAGTTTTTAGCATAATCATATGGACAAGGATAAGGCGTACACTCATCAAAGGCCATTATGATGTCTGCGCCGATACTCCTTTGAATATCCATAGCTCTTTCAGGGCTGAAAAAATGCTTTGATCCGTCAATATGCGATTTAAAGGTTACGCCTTCTTCTGTAATTTTTCGGTTGTCAGCCAAAGAGTATACTTGATATCCTCCACTGTCTGTCAATATGGGTCTTTCCCAATGCATAAACTTATGAATACCGCCCGCTTGCTCTAAAATAGGCATGGAAGGCCTTAAGTACAAATGATAGGTGTTAGCCAAGATGATATCGGGATTTATATCATCGGCCAAGTCGCGTTGGTGCACTCCTTTTACAGTGGCTGCGGTTCCTACAGGCATAAAAATAGGCGTCTCAATTTTCCCGTGATCGGTTGTGACCACTCCTGCTCTAGCTTTTGAAGCAGTATCTGTATGTAGTAATGAAAATTTCACCCGTCAAATATACGCAACACGAGGCGGTAAGTAAGTTATTAATACCTGTTCATTTTTTTAATACAAATAATGACAAATTAATAGTGTAAGATAGAAGTGAAGTTTTATTTTTGGGAAAATTTATTTTTTATGGCATCTATTGAAACTATAGAACAATTATTACCACAGGTGCGTCGCGATATCTTGCGTATGGTACACCAAGTAAACTCGGGCCACCCTGGAGGTTCATTGGGCTGTGCTGAATTTTTCGTTTCATTATACCAACATGTTATGGACTACTCGACCGACTTTAGCATGGACGGCAAAAACGAAGACCTTTTCTTTTTATCAAATGGGCACATCTCCCCTGTTTTTTATAGTGTCTTGGCACGTAGCGGCTTTTTTCCCGTTTCTGAACTTGCCACCTTTAGAAAATTAGATTCCCGACTACAAGGACATCCCACCACACATGAGGGGCTTCCAGGAATCCGCATAGCTTCTGGCTCCTTAGGACAAGGCATGTCCGTTGCCATAGGTGCAGCAGAAACAAAAAAGCTAAACAAAGACAAACATATGGTCTATAGTCTACATGGTGACGGCGAGCTCCAAGAAGGACAAAACTGGGAAGCCATCATGTATGCAGGTGGCAAAGGAATAGACAACCTTATTTCGACCATTGACTACAACAAACAACAAATTGACGGAAGCACAGATGACGTTTTGCCTCTAGGCGACGTCGGTGCCAAGCTAGAAGCTTTTGGCTGGACTGTTATTAACGTAGAAAAAGGCAATGATGTACCGTCTATTTTAGCAGGGTTTGAGGCGGCTAAAGCAGCTTCAGGTCAACAAAAACCTGTTGCTATTTTATTACACACAGTAATGGGCAATGGTGTTGACTTTATGATGCATACACACGCTTGGCACGGGAAAGCACCAAATGATGAACAATTGGCCATAGGGCTGGCACAAAACGAAGAAACTTTAGGAGATTATTAAGATGGGATTAAAAGAATATACATTTACGGATAAAATTGACACACGCTCTGGATTTGGCGTTGGTTTGGCAGAAATCGGCGATCAAAACGAAGACGTAGTAGCCTTGTGTGCAGACCTTACAGGTTCGTTAAAAATGAATGCGTTTAAAGACGCACATCCTGATCGATTTTTTCAAATAGGTATTGCAGAAGCCAATATGATAGGCATTGCTGCGGGGATGACCATTGGAGGTAAAATTCCGTTTACGGGAACCTTTGCCAACTTCTCGACAGGACGTGTTTATGATCAGATTCGTCAGTCGATTGCTTATTCACACAAGAATGTGAAAATATGTGCTTCACACGCTGGTATAACACTCGGTGAGGATGGGGCAACACATCAAATTCTTGAAGACTTAGGGTTGATGAAAATGCTTCCTGGCATGACCGTAATCAATACCTGTGACTTTGAGCAAACACGAAAAGCCACACATGCCATTGCAGCCCACAACGGTCCTGTTTATTTGCGCTTTGGACGCCCTGCCGTTCCTAATTTCACTAGTGATTTACC
>JBDQNA010000130.1:0-3355 GCA_040261965.1 Flavobacteriaceae bacterium | reverse complement strand
CTTTTTTTACGGACTGCCCCTCTTTGACATATATGGCTTTTACCTTACCTAAAAACTCAGCAGTGAGCATTAAGTTTTGATCTGTTTTTACGGTTCCCTGCAACACGACCGTGTGCTGAAAGAACGCTTTTTTTAATGTCAATACGGTAACCAACGATCGTTTTTTGTTTTCGTCCAACGCATCTATGGCTTCAATAACCGTGTTCAGCTCTGTTTTTATGGCATTGTTTTGTTTTACAAGCTCGGCTTGTTTTGCCCGTAATCCCACCACGTCTTTTTGTGCAATTAGTGTTTGGGTGCTTGGGGTTTCAGAAGAACTACAGCCAAGTAGTAGACTCGCGAGTAGGGTTATTAGTGTTCTTAGTATCATTTTGTTTGCGTTATAGGGTTAAGTAATAGGGATAATTTTGTTTTTGAAACAACCAGTTGTTGCATGGCTTTTAAATAGCTGTCTTGTGCGTCGTACAGCTGTGTTTGTGCCTGTCGAAGTGTAAAACTAGATATCAATCCTTCTTTAAATTTAATTTCATTCTTACGGGCAATATCCTCAGCAAGTGCTAAGTTTTGAACTCTTGAATGAAGGTTGACCAAATCAAACTGCACTTGGCTTCTGATGCGTGTTTCTTCAAGTATGATTTCTTGCTCAACATTTTTTGCTTGGTTCTTTGATTGCTCTAAAGCGTATTTTGCTTGTTGTCTTTTTGCTTGAGACTTGAAGCTGCTAAACACAGGAACACTTAAGTTCAAGCCAAAACGAGCACGACCAAACCAATCTTGTTCAGGTTGTGTAAAGTCAAAAGACTGATTGTAACCATCATATCCACCACTCAGGTAGGCCGACAGGCGTGGTAAGGATTTAAACCACTCTAATTTGAGCAATAGCTCCTTTGATCGGATATCGTTTTGGGCTATTTGATAGTCAATATTATCAGCAATTGACAAGGGATGATCCCCTTCATTTTGGAGTTGTAAAACAAGTCCTTCTAGGGTGCTTGTTAAAATAAGTGGCGAGTCAAGCTCCATGCCCAACACATAACGCAAGACATGTTTAGCTGTAACACTAATTTGTTGGGTGTAGGCTACGGCATTTTCTAAAGATGAAACCGTGAGTTGCGATTGTTGCACGTTTTCTTCTTCAGTGAGTCCGTTGGCATAGATTTGCTCTATTTCATTTAAGTTGCTTTTTGCAACATCAAGGTTTTGTTCTAACACGTTAAGTTGTGCTTTTGCCAATAAGGTATTTACATAGGCTTCTACTGTTGCTTGTACAATTTCTTGCTCGGTTTTCACAAATGCCTGTTGTGATATACGGAGGTAAATTTGTGAAGCTTGTAGACCTACTAAGTAAGAGCCGTCAAAAATAAGCTGGTCAACTTTGAGTCCTGCGCTAGCATTCTGCGCTGTTCCAAATACAACTTCGCTAAAGGTTCCAGGAGTACCGCCAAAAAATTCGGCAGGGATTAGAGAAACGGGTTGCTCTATCGCATTGTTATAATCTGCTGACAGGGAAATTTGAGGTAGTCCCGTGGCAATGGTTTCACGTCGCTTTTGTTGCGCAATCTTAATGGCTGCGTTTGCATTTTGAAGGGTTCTGTTATTTGTTTTTGCAAGTTGTACGGCTCCCTTTAAGTCAAGTTCTTGAGCCGAAAGCGGAAGTACCAATAGCAACGCAATAAGTAATAGGATTTTATTCATGGGGTTTTAGTTCAAAGGTATTATAAATGGCCATTCCAGATTCTGTACAAATGGCACGTAGATGATATTCTAGGTAATCGGACATAAGTTGGCTGTGTTGAAACATGTCAGCGGGGAACAACCGCTGATCTTTGATGCCCATCATGCCGTTAAAGTATAAGCGTGCAATAAACGGGATATTTAAATTGGCGCGAAACAGTCCTGTTGCTACTCCTTCTTTTAAGCTTTTACTCACACAGCCGATCATAAAGTCTAGCTGTTTGTCGCTGAGTTCATGAAAAATTTCAGGGTAGTATTTTTTGAGTTGATATTGAGGAGAAATCTTTTCATTTTTGATGTGCTTCATCACAAACATTTTGATGTCGTGCAACTCAATAATGGGGTTTTTTGACATCTGACAAATGCCGTTTATCTCTTCTGTTACGTAACTAAAAAAGTCAAACACACACGCGCGCACCAAAGCCTCTTTGTTGGGATAATGCGTATAGAGTGTTTTTTTTGATATGCCAAGGCTTTGAGCAATATCGTCCATGGTTACGCTTTTAAAACCAAGCGAAAGGAACATTTCCGTACAGGGGGGGAGTATGTTTTTCATAACAAATAGCATGCAAAAATACACAGGAAACTTTAAAAACCAAAAAAGTTTCCAACGTTTTTCTTATCTGAAAGGCTTCATTACAATTCCATAACGTATTTTTACATACATGAAATTTTTGACAGCATACCAACAGCTTCTAGACACATCGCTCATTTCTGCGAACAAATACAAAGCACCCAAAGGCCTATATGCTCCGATAGATTATTTATTGTCATTGGGCGGTAAGCGCCTTCGTCCGATTTTGGTATTGATGGCTTGTGAAGCCTTTGGCAATGATGCCAAAGCTGGTCTTGCTGCCGCCAAGGCAGTGGAAATTTTCCACAACTTTACGCTCATGCATGACGACATTATGGATAAGGCAGCTTTGCGAAGAGGGCAGCAAACGGTGCATCAAAAATGGGATGTTAACACAGCCATATTGTCGGGGGACGCGATGTTGATCCAAGCCTATGAATGTCTTAATGCGTATCCACCTGAACAATTTAAAGTACTTACTCAACTGTTGAGTAAAACAGCCCTGGAGGTTTGTGAAGGGCAACAATACGATGTGGATTTTGAGACCAGTAGCGACGTAAGTATCGCTGAGTATTTGGAAATGATACGCCTAAAGACAGCGGTATTGGTAGGATGTGCCTTGGAGATGGGCGCACATATTGGCGGTGCCGACTCAGCAAATGCCAAGCAATTGTATCACTTCGGCGAACAATTAGGGATTGCCTTTCAATTGCAAGACGACTATTTGGACACCTTTGGCGATGCGGCAACTTTTGGCAAACGCATTGGCGGAGATATTGCGGAAAACAAAAAAACCATTTTGGTACATCTCACGCTTGCTCACGGAACGCCAGAACAGCAGCAAGAATTAGCCCAGTGGTTTTCAAATACACCCAAAGATGACAGTGCCAAAATATCCGCTGTTACCGAGCTGTTTAGTGCTGCTAAGGCAGATACGGCTACGCTAGAAGAAGTGGCACGGTATACCAAAAATGCTTTTGATGTTTTGGATACCATTCCTTTAAAAACAGCACAAATGCAGCGCTTTAAAGATTTCGGAAATTGGCT
>JBDQNA010000017.1:0-12412 GCA_040261965.1 Flavobacteriaceae bacterium | reverse complement strand
GCGTGGTAGGACTTCGTCTAAAAAAAGACTTGGAAGGGACCGCCACCATTCCCATGGAAATGATTGCCGCTCCTAAAAAAGCCATTGCCACCACCCGTAGTTTTGAATCCCTTATTACTTCCTACGAAGAGCTACGCGAACGCATATCGACCTATGCAACGCTTTGCGCCGAAACACTACGCAAACAAGGGAGCAGTTGTCATGCTCTTTATGTGTTTGTCCGCAGCAATCCGTTTATGCCCGACTTGCCACAATACCGCAACGGTATGTTGGTTACCATGCCTTTTGCCTCCCAGTCGAGCTTGACCATTAGCAAATATGCCCTAAAGGGATTAGAGCATATTTTTAAAGACGGTATTCAGTATAAAAAAGCAGGGGTGATGGTTACGGGAATTGTACCCAAGACAGCCCAACAGCTCACGTTGTTTGATGGGGAAGATAGCCGTCATGAGGCACTGATGCAACGCATCGATCAACTGCACCGCAAGTATGGTCCACATAAAATCAAACTTGCCAACCAAGATCTGAGCAGAACTTTTAAAATGAAACAAGCCCACTTATCGCCGCGTTACACCACAGACATTCACGATATTATTACGGTAAGATGAAAAAAGCAACAACCCTCCATTTTTATAGCCCCGACACCAACAACGAAGCTGATGTTTGGCTGGCGGGCGAAGGTATTTCTGCAGGCTTTCCCTCCCCTGCAGACGACTTTAAAGAAGTACGCATAAGCCTTGACAAGGCTGTGGTTAAAAACAAAGCTGCTACATTCTATGCACGCGTGGCAGGACAATCTATGGTAGGTGCAGGACTGGACGATGGCGATTTGCTTGTCATTGACCGGAGCTTGGAACCCCAAGACGGCAAAATTGCCGTGTGCTTTGTGGATGGGGAGTTTACGGTAAAGCGCCTCAAAGTAGCTGAAGACTGCGTCTGGCTGATGCCCGAAAACGAACAGTACAAACCCTTACAAGTAACCGAAGACAATGCGCTTATCATTTGGGGGATAGTCACCCATGTGCTGAAAACGGTATAAGGCTACAACTGATCTAGCGGACTTGCAATGTTATTTTTTGATATTTTGATTACGTGGGTGTACAGCTCGGTGGTTTTGATGGAGTTATGCCCTAATAAGGCCTGCACATACCGGATGTTGACACCATTTTCGAGTTGGTGGGTGGCATAGGAATGGCGCAGCATATGTGGCGTTACCGATTTTTGAATCTTGGCCACTCGCGCATATTTTTTAATGAAGCTTTGAATGCTTTTTGCGGAATAATTTCCGCCATTTTGCCCTTCAAAAAGATAGTCTTTGGGGCAATAGACTAGGTAGTATTGACGCAGGTTGTGAAGCAATGTTTGCGGCAAAGGCACCACACGGTCTTTTTTACCTTTAGCAGCTCGGATATATATGCGCATGGCAGCGGAATCAATATCTGCAATTTTAAGTGCAATAACTTCTGATACGCGAAACCCACAGCCATATAGAATTTTTAAAATACAACTGTGCTTTAGGTTGGTACACTGCTGCAATAGCCTCTTGACTTCTACTACGGTTAAGTATTTAGGAAGAAGCTTTGGTTTTCGCTTGGGATAAAGCATTGACAACTCCAGTTTGCGGTCATAGTAGAGCAAATAAAACTTAACAATACTTGCTAAAATTTGTTTCTGATAAACAGGGATAATGCAATACTTTGTATGCAAGCGATGTAAAAAGTCTTGAATATGTTCAAGGTTCACTTGGGCTAAATCCTTGTGCTGAAAGGCATTCAAAAATTTAGCTAGGGCATTTTTATAGGTTTTTATGCTTGAAGGCGCATAACGTTGCAGGCGTAATTTGACCTCAAAATCGGAGAGTAGGCTGTTGGTGTTGGGGCACATAACATTCGCTTTAGGTAAATCGATATAGGTTCTAAATATACGCTATTTCATTGATTTCTAAAAAGATAGTTCAAATCACTAAAAATGGATATACGAAACACATAAAAAGGGGATATACGCAATGCGTATATTTAGGTGTTGGATTACATTCAGCCTTTGGCTGACCAAAGTTGCTACACAGCATGGCTGTTCCCGCCCCTTTGGAAATGTGATCCAACGACCCCGCTAAACAAAGATCTCGGTAAAATAAAAAAATGGAAAAGGATAAAGAAAAATATGCGACTTTTAAACAGAATCCTAATATTGATTTTCTATTTGGATACTTTGGAAATATGCCTGTCCCGACCAAACAAGATGGATATAAACCGATTGAGGTTGTTCAAATTAATGAAGATGGAGTTGAAACGATTTTAAGGGATTTTTATCAACGAAAACCTGAAACAGCATCAGTCCAGAAGTTTAAAAAATACATTCAAGAAATCACGAAAGACAAATTTAAAGAAGGCGACAAAATTAAAATGCCGAATAAAGTTCAAGTAAGTTTATCCATTTCACTAACTGAAAAAAGATTTTTTGATGTAGATGTGGACAATCTATCAAAAACAGTTTTGGACTCACTAAACGAAATTGCTTTTGACGATGATAGTCAAGTTTCATCACTAATTGTTGACAAACACGTTCATCCAATGAAAGTTAATGGAATTTTAATTGCAATAACCAAGTTGACTGACGAACGAAAAGGATTAGAATACAAATGGGAAAGATAAAAGCCAGCACACAACAATGTATAACCGCAATTACGGCGGATTCGACTACGTCCGAATCCACTCGGAATTGCTA
The DNA here is from genome assembly GCA_040261965.1 of Flavobacteriaceae bacterium. GTDB lineage: Bacteria > Bacteroidota > Bacteroidia > Flavobacteriales > Flavobacteriaceae > UBA7446. The sequence continues at coordinate 9,688 of JBDQNA010000017.1, read as the reverse complement.
AATGAAGTACTTAACCGAAAAACAATAACACTAAACCCGTAACTGACGGTTATACGAGACCGTTAGCATACTTACCTATCTTAGCGAGCTAAATACTTATTAGGTACACCAAATTGAAAAAAATAAAATCTATAATAGGTCGGATGGTATTATATATTGGAGTATTGCTAATCATAGTAGTTGTTAGCTTTCAACTCTTTGTGGCTTTTTACCCCTCTTTTGGAGGAGATGTAACCAAGGAACGACAAGAGCAATATATAGATTCCCAACAGTTCGAGAATGGTGTTTTTCACAATCAAAACAGAGAAACTGCAAAAGATTTTAGCCTAAAAAAAGTCCTGAAAATTATCCGAAAATTCTTTTTTGAAAAGGTTGAAAACGGAGTTCCTGAACAAAACATAGCGGTTCAAAAAATAGACCCAACGGACATTACCGCTTCAGTAGGTGGGACTAGGTTATATTGGTTTGGGCATTCCACGTTTTTGATGCATATGGATGGTTCTATTATGCTCATCGACCCCATGTTTAGTGATGTGCCAGCACCTCATCCATGGTTGGGGAGCAAACGCTTTAGCGACGAATTACCCATAGAAATAGAAAACCTACCCAAGATAGACGCTGTCATTATCTCTCACGACCACTATGATCATTTAGACTATGCATCTATTGTAAAGTTAAAGGACAAGGTAGACGCCTATTTTGTCCCACTAGGAGTTGGCGTCCATTTGGAAGCTTGGGGGATCAGCAGTGCTAAAATCCACGAAAAAGACTGGTGGGAAGTAACTACTTTTAAGAATATTCAATTGACCTGTACTCCGGCACAGCATTTTTCGGGTAGAAAATTCAACAATCCCAAAAGCACGTTATGGAGTTCATGGGTGATAACATCCAAGGATGCGAACATATACTTTAGCGGGGACAGCGGATACGGAAAGCACTTTGCGCAAATTGGGGAAAGTTATGGCCCTTTTGACCTAGCGTTGATTGAATGTGGTCAATACAATGCCATGTGGCCAGATATTCACATGTTCCCAGACGAAAGCGCACAAGCAGGGCTGGATTTAAAAGCTAAAGCAATTATGCCCATTCATTGGGGTGCATTCAAACTGTCAACGCATGCCTGGACTGAGCCCATATTGCAGATTCGCAAAAAAGCCAGAGCACTCGGCCTTCCTATAGTGTCGCCAAAAATAGGCGCACCCATTAGGATTGACAAGTTGCCCGAGCCCAGTTCAGTGTGGTGGTAATTTGGCAGACACTTGATTTTTTAGAGGCACTTAAATTTCCAGTAAAGACATATTTTTGTCAATACATACGTTCGCTTAAATGAATGGATATACAGCTCATATTTAAGCCATGGCTAGATAACAGTACACAACCTCCTACATTGAAGTATTGAAAGGATGCGTATCATATTGCGCTGAATAATATGCTGTCTTTGGCTGACCAAAGTTGCAACACTGCATAGCTGTTTACGCCCACCCTTCAACAAACACATGGCAGGGTTGAGCATCTGCTAAAAAAGATCCGATCGTTCTGATACCAATCGCTTTTCACTCTTGCAGCACCTCGCAACATTCGTTTTAGGTAAATTGATATACGCACTAATTCCACGCTATTTCACTGATTTTTAAAAAGATAGTCCAGATTGCTAAAAATGGATATACGAAACACATAAAAAAAGGGATTTACGCAATGCCTATATTTCGGTGTTTTTTTTAATTAGAAACAAATAAATTATGAAACAATTAGTTTTCTTATCTCTTGGACTAATTTTTTGCAAAGCATCATTTTCTCAAGATGCTCAGCGTTATGAGAATAGCAGAGATGAAAGTCATATATGTGGTACTTTTCAAATAGAAGAATTAGAGAATGATACGGTTTTTCAAAAATGATACGACAAAAACTATGCTGATTTCAAGGTCTCAGATAAAAAACGAAACTGGGTAAAAAATTTAAAGAATACCGAAGTAGATATTTATCTAGGAACATGGTGTGATGATAGTAAAAAATGGGTTCCGAAATTTGTTAAACTGTGGGATGCGTTAGGATTAAAGAGAACACAATTGAAATTAATAGGACTATACGATTTTGTCGAAGGAAAATATAAACAAGGACATAACGGAAAAAAAAACAAGGATATTCATAGAGTACCAACTTTTATATTTAAACAAAATGGTAAAGAGATAGCAAGAATAGTTGAGTTCCCAGATAATGATTTAGAAACTGATTTAGCTCAAATTTCTTTTGGCTTCCCCTCCAATCCAAATTATCGTGGAGCAACTCGTATGATTGAGTTATTCAAATCCAATTCAAGTGATAGCATAAAAAACAACAATAATTATCTCAATGAAGTTTATCGGCTAATAAAAAGCCCAAGTGAATTGAATACTCTAGGATATGTCTTCCTAGAATCAGGTAGAATTGATGAGGCTTTAACCGTTTTTTATTACAATACTCGTTTTTATAAATATAATCCTAATGTTTATGATAGTTATGCAGAAGCATTGGCTATATCAGGACAAGAAGAAGAATCTATAAAAACTATGAGAAAGTTTTATTACTTGATAGAAATAATAGCCAAGCAAGGGAACAAATAAAAAAATTGAAAAAAAACAACTCCAAACGACAAAAATTATAACGGCATTAAAACGCCGTTTAGTTAGGTACGTTGTAGTCAATTAAAAACAACAAAATGAATAAAATTATAAATTACCAAAGAGCAATTACCTTATCATTTCCTTTATTAGTTTGGTTTTTACTTTCGTTATTGGGTTTAGGGCACCAAAGTCTATCACATTTAATAGAAATTCCAATAGTCGCTGTTGTTTCTGTTGTTGTGTGTTTTTTTGTTACTGAAAAGAATTTTAAATTTCTATTAACAATGCTAATTTTATTTGTCATTTTATTAAGGTTGTTAATTCCATATATGCCAGAATAATGAAAAATATTGCAATAATTATTATTACAATAGTGCGTAGTTTTCATCTGTTTGGAGGCGTGACAATTAGACCAAATTATACGTAAGTAGTTGTTGATATGATCGATCCTAATTATGATAATGTTACAGAAAATAATTTCAACTCTATCCTCAGTATTCATCATTTCTGTCCATTTAGATGCCCAAATAGCAGAAATTCCTTTTGAATTAAAATTGATTAATATTACTTAACGTAAATATTAATGATGACTCCGAGCACAAGACTTTTGTTTTTGATAGAGGAGCCACATCTGATTTGCCAGATGCTACTACCGCATAAAAATTAGGGTTGATAGCCAATTATGAGCTAGAAGTTTCGGGTGCCGGTGGTGCAAAAACTTACGCTATTATTCTGTATCAAAAGCTAATTATTCAAAATAAAATTGAAATCGATAGCACTCATTTAGTTCTTGCTGATTTCAATAAACAAAGACTCTTCAGGAGACATTACAGTTTATAGAGATTTGTTAACCAAAAAAAGTGAAAAGGTTTGCCTAACAATTATAAGCTCGGAAGGGAAAACGAAAAGAATAAAGGTCAAACTAAAACGATTATTATAAAAACTTGGCTCACAATACTTAAAATAATAGCGGTTTAACCCCCCTTATGGACAGGATACCGCTAGGGTCATATGGCATTTTTATCGCAATATGACCTCTGTGGGTTACGGTAATAATCGATTTTTTACATTTCAGAACTGAAAAACAAGGTATTTACAAAAAACTTATTGGTGCCATACCAGAAGGCTCTAAAGTTCGCATTATCGGTAAATCCAACGACGATACCCCTCCCCAAAGACTTGCTTTTAAACGAAACGCTTTCTTTTAGCAACGCCAATTTTTCTTCAGCAATATACCCGCTTAACAATGGCGTCTTTGTGTATTGAATGGGGTTATTGTAGCTGTTTTTGTCAGGAGCAACAAATAGAGTGTTATTTCTGAACACTGCCATTTGATCGTTTTTAATACCAAAGTTTACTGGATGAGAAAGGTCTAAGTCAACCTCAAAAATTGCTCCTCCAATGCCTTGAGCACCACTAAAATTTCTGCGCTGCTCAAAGCTGATTCCAGTAGCAACCAACGGATTTTTTTCAAATTCAACTTCCATCAATTTATTTTTACTTAACCAGCGCAAGGCGTTTTGATAGGCAATTAAGGTTCCACCGCTTTTAACCCATTCTTTTATGGGCGCGGCAAAATCATCACTAAATCGACTTCGAGTATTTGGAATAATAAGAGTGGTATATCTGCTTAAATCCGCACGCCCTAACTGTGCTACATCAAGTTTGGTCACAGGGATTTCGTATCGTGTATCTAACAGATGCCACAGCTCTCCTGCGTCATAAGGACTTATACCATTACCGACAACAACTGCAACTTTAGGCAAACGTATGGTTCTAAAATTGTTACTGCCCAAATCGGGACCTTGAGTCAAACCACTAGACACTCCTTGGATGCTAACATGAGTCTTTTGCGCAACTGACTGCAGCAATTTATGAAGTTCTGTTTTAGATTTCTTTTGATTTTGAACAGGGATCATAATGGTCCCGTATGTATAGCTGTTATTGTTTATAGTAAAAGGCTTCATCGCTACTTTAGCTCTAATTCCCGCATTTCCAATTTGCTGTAAAGCTTTTGGGCTATAGTAGTCGTTCCAAGACATAAGATAAGCATAAGAACTGAAGTCTACATCAACAACATCTGGAATAGAGGGTGCTGTGAGCTTAGCTCCTGCACTTCCCATTTTTGCATTTGTGGTATAATCCATATTGAATGCCATGGGTAATGTCCATGCCGAAATATCGTAAAACAAACTGTCTTTAAATTGGGTTCGGGTTTCGAACATAGCCTCAATAAGTGCGCGGTTTTTTTGGTTTTTTGGAACCACATAGGCTGCCCCTTTTTTATATGATTTCCCTTCTATGGTTTGGTCAGATGAAAGTTCGTGTATTTCAATTTTATGACGATGAAGAATTTCAGCCAAATGATAGGTCCGTGCAGCATCTTTAGCATCTCCAAAAACAATGGCACTTGTACGTTCTTTTTGTCCATTTTGTCGATTGTCTTTGAAAAAATCATACTGATACTGTAAAAGTTGCTCACGCATCTGGAAAGCAGCTTTAAGCGTTGAACGACCTGCAGTAAGTTGGTTTCTAATTGTAAATGGAAATGTTAGAATTCCATTTGCGCTTTCCTGAATATGTCCTCGTGAACTGGCTTGCTCAAATAATATACCTATGCTCCCATTAATATCTGGAAAAGTAGAGCCCTTACCGTAATAAAAGTCATCATAACTTTCTTTTGAATAATAAAGTGATCCAATTTCATCAAAGGCAGCTGCATGATAAGTGCCTATTTGTTCGGTTAACTGTTGATTTAATACTGGTGTTAGCGGATGCGTTCGGCTAGGAATTCCAGGCTGAAAAAAGAAGGTAGCATTGGTGCCCATTTCATGATGATCCGTTAAAATATTCGGCATCCACTTATGAAAGGTAGCTATGCGAGCTCTTGATTCGGGCAACTGAACGGGAAGCCAATCTCGGTTCATGTCAAACCAATAATGATTTGTGCGCCCCCCTGGCCAGACTTCATTGTACTCTCTGTCATTAGGGTCTGGATTTAAGACAATGTTTTTGTTAGTATTGGCCCAGTACGAAAATCGCTGCAAGCCATCAGGGTTTAAAGAGGGGTCAAAAAGAATCACAATGGAATCAAGCAGATCTAGTGTTTCTTGAGTATTAGATGCGGCTAAATGATACGCTAACAGTAGGCTTGCATTAGAACCACTTGGTTCGTTTCCGTGAATTGAAAACCCTTGATATACAACAATAGGCCGGTCTGTACCAAGACTTTCACCATCTGTAGCTGCAAGATGATTCTTTTGTATCGTCGCTATGTTTTGATGGTTTTTGGGACTTGTAATGGTAAGTAACAGCAGTGGTCTCCCCTCAAAAGTAACCCCTCGCTTTTCAATAGTAATTCGATCAGATACTTGTGCCAAAACATGCATATATTGAACTAATTTATCATGTGAAATGTGCCATTCCCCAACTTCATGCCCAATGACAGATTGAGGAGTAGGTATTTCTGAGTTGTAATTCGCCTGATCTGGCAGATAATATGCTAAAGAAGGTTGGCTTTGAGCAAAAGTGAAAAGGGGAGTTAAGAAAAGGATTAAAAAAAATCGCATTATTATAATTTTAGATGATAAATATAAAAAAACCCAGAGTAATGCTCTGGGTTAAGTACCTCGGGTGGGAATCGAACCCACACTCCTTGCAGAACCGGATTTTGAATCCGGCGCGTCTACCAATTCCGCCACCGAGGCTAAAGGAAGGCAAATGTAGCCAATATTTTTAATGCTTACTAAGAAAAAACAGCCAAGCATTTATGCAGGCTCAAATAAATTCCTACATTTGCATCCCGCACAAAAAACTATGGGAAAAACAACCATCGAATCGAAGATATTTGCGTGCTCGCAATCAAAAACCCTAGGTAAGCAAATTGCCAAGCAGTATGGCATACCTATGGGCAACGTTTTATTTACCCGCTATAGCGATGGTGAATACCAACCCTCTTTCGAAGAATCGGTACGTGGATCACGTATCTTTATCATAGGTTCTACCAACCCCACTTCGGATAATTTGATGGAAATGTTACTTATGTTGGATGCGGCAAAACGTGCTTCAGCACGACATATTACTGCCGTGATGCCTTATTTTGGTTGGGCAAGACAAGATCGCAAAGACAAACCAAGAGTTCCGATAGGCGCTAAATTAGTAGCCAAATTGTTGGAAACAGCTGGTGCTACGCGCATCATCACCATGGATTTACACGCCGATCAGATTCAAGGGTTCTTTGAGAAACCCGTAGATCATTTGTTTGCATCCTCATTGTTTTTGCCTTATCTCAAGTCCCTAAAACTTGATGACCTTACTATAGCTTCACCAGATATGGGCGGTTCAAAAAGAGCTTACGCCTATTCACGGTTTTTAGAAAGCGATGTTGTTATATGTTACAAACAACGCAAAAAAGCCAACATCATTTCCCATATGGAGCTTATTGGAGATGTGAAAGGTAAAAATGTTGTATTGGTAGATGACATGGTCGATACTGCAGGAACACTTACTCGTGCTGCTGATCTTATGATGGAACGTGGTGCCAAGAGCGTACGTGCTGTCTGTACACACCCCCTACTTTCAGGTGAAGCTTACGAACGTGTTGAAGCATCTCAATTATCTGAACTCATCGTAACCGACTCTATTCCACTTGCGAAAGCGAGTAAAAAAATTAAAGTATTGAGCTGTGCTCAATTATTTGCTGACGTGATGTATAATGTACATCACAACGAGTCTATCTCAAGCAAATTTATCATGTAATAAATAATAAATATGAAATCAATTACCATCAACGGATCTAAAAGAGAAAGCGTGGGCAAGGTAGCTACCAAAGCCCTACGTAATGCTGGAGAGGTTCCTTGCGTATTATACGGAGGGGAAACGCCAGTGCACTTTGCTGCAGACGAAAGAGCGTTTGCCAAGCTAGTATATACCCCTAATGCGCATACGGTGGTTATCGACCTAGGCGATAACGGAACGTTTAATGCCATTTTGCAGGACATTCAGTTTCACCCTGTTTCTGATAAAATTCTACATATCGACTTTTATCAATTATTTGACGACAAGGAAGTTTCTATGAATATTCCTGTTGTAATTAAAGGAGCAGCGCCAGGTGTACTTAACTCAGGTGGGGTGTTAAGCCGTAACAAGCGTAAGCTAAAAGTACGGGCTTTACCAGCCAATTTGCCTGACGTAATCGAAGCAGATATTTCTGAACTTGAGCTTGGAGACAAGTTGTATGTCACAGAAGTTGCTGACGAAAAATTCAAATTCTTACACCCAGACAACACCGTTGTATGTCAAGTACGTACATCCAGAGTTTCACTTAAAATCGATGATGAAGTGGAAGGTGCTGAAGAAGGAGCTGAAGGAGCTGAGCAAGGTGCTGAAGGAAGTACTGAAGAAGGCGCTTCTGCTGAAGAATAGTATTAAAATAAATCAATTTTTTAAAGCATCCTACGAAACACTGGGATGCTTTTTTTATTTTTACACTGATGAAACTTCGCATTCCTTTTTTTTCATCAGCCAAAAAAAATGAAACGGCTATGAAATCTTTTTTGCTTGTTGGTTTGGGTAACTTAGGCCCCGAATACAGCGGTACCCGACACAATATCGGATTTGAAGTGCTCGACGAAATAGCAAAACAAAAAGAAGTTCGTTTCGAAACCCTCCGCCTAGGCGACCTAGCCGATTTCAGGCATAAAGGAAAAACAGTTTACTTACTTAAGCCCAATACCTTTATGAATAGAAGCGGTAAAGCCGTACGCTACTGGATGAAACAAAAGAATATTCCCCTAAAAAACATATTGGTCATTACAGATGATATACACCTGGACTTTGGAACCTTGAGAATGCGACAAAAAGGGTCTGCTGGGGGACACAATGGCCTACAAGACGTTTGTGACCAATTAAATACAACAGCCTATGCAAGACTGCGTTTTGGAATTGGCTCGGCCTTTGGTAGGGGCAAGCAAGTTGATTTTGTCCTGCAGCCATGGGCAAAAGACGAAGCTACCTTACTCCCTTTTGGCGTAGACAAAGCAACACAGGCAAGTTTGTCTTTTGTGGGTGATGGTGCGTCAAATGCCATGAATACCTTTAATGGAAATGCCCTAGACCCCACATGAGTATCATTAGAAACAGTGCAACGTTTACAACTTCAAAAAAAACCATAGTTACGGTGGGTACTTTTGATGGCGTACACTTGGGACATCAAGAAATCATTACACAGGTGGTAGAAAAAGCAAAAAAATTAGGGCTAGCATCCGTATTATTGACGTTTGATCCACATCCAAGGAAAGTGCTTCAGCCCAACGCGCCTATGCCGCTCATCCAAACATTAGAAGAGCGTGCTGCGACACTAGAGCGCCATGGCCTAAACCATGTAGTGGTGCATCCTTTTACCAAAAGCTTTTCACAATTGAGTGCTGCAGCTTACGTTGAAGCCATGCTGCTCAAACTACTCAACACCAAAGAAATTGTTATTGGCCACAACCACCGCTTTGGAAAAAACCGTGCAGCTGCCGTAGATGACCTCGAGCATTTCGGAAATATCTATGATTTTGGCGTTACGCAAATCAATCCCCAACAATTGAATAATATTTCCATCAGCTCAACCAAAATTAGAACGGCTTTATCTGAAGGCGACATCACAACGGCAAACGCCTATTTGAGCCACCCCTTTACCCTCACAGGCACTGTGGTTAAAGGACACAAAAAGGGGAGAACTATAGGGTTCCCAACAGCCAATATATCGGTGGAAAATCCAGATAAAATCATTCCGAAAGAAGGAGTATACACCGCTCAAGTTAACATTGCAAACAAATGGCATTTGGGGATGATGAATATTGGTACAAATCCCACAGTAAACGGCCAACAGCAGAGCATAGAGCTGCACATCATCAATTGGTCTGGCAATGTATATGACCAAAGGCTGCAAGTGGCTTTACTAGACCGAGTTAGAGACGAAGTAAAATTTGATTCTATGGCAGACTTACAACTACAGTTGGAAAAAGACAAGGATTTGATTCTGTCTGAGTACAAAACTTTACCTTTGTAAAAAATACGATTAGGCTGAGTCCTGCGCACGT
>JBDQNA010000113.1:0-3797 GCA_040261965.1 Flavobacteriaceae bacterium | reverse complement strand
TTTAGCCTACAAAATTACGAAACAGTTTCACTAATCAAAAAATTACGGACAAGTAAACTCCACTAAAGCCCAAAAGGAACAAAATACCCAATACGCTAGCCACTTGGAGCCACCACTTAGGTTGGTGTGCTAAAGGGATGTGTTTACTGGTGACCAACCGCAAGTTTAAGGCGGCATAAAAAGGGGCTGTTATAAAGGAGAGTATGGTGGCAATTTTAACCAATAGTCCCATTTCAGAAGCTAAGAATACAAAAATCAAACAGGTGCCTAGTGTTAAAATCAACAGCCAGCTTTGTTGTTTTTGCAAAACAGGTATTTTCAACAACTTTGAGGTATGTGCCATTACTCTTGGCGAAGCATCTAGTGTGGTGAGTGTGGTGCTGATCATGGTGGTAAGGGCAGCTAAAGCGATAACCACAAACCAACCACTGCCCATAAGCGAGGTGTAAAGCCCAATCAGCTGACCTGCAAATGAGGCACCATTTGGAGAAAAAGAAATACCTACATCATACATTACCGTTGCACCAAGAACAATAAAACATAGGCCTAAAATAATGGTAACCAAATAGCCTATATTAAAATCAAAGAGCGAAGATTTTAAACTCGTTTCAGGGTTTATTTTTTTCTTCTCGATTGCCCAAAGCGAATGCCAAACCGAAATGTCCATAGGTCCGGGCATCCAACCCATAAAGGCGATCAGAAATGTCCATTCTAGCGTGTTCTCTGGAAGGCGTTGTACGATGGGAAGTTCCGTGTTTTGACCCAAAGCAAATATCACGGCAACTAAGGTGCTGACACTTAAAACTAAAACAATGATTTTCATGCTTTTGTCCAACCATCCATAGCGACCACGCCACAATACAGCAAAGCAAAAAAGGGCGACAACAATCGATATCCACATATTGGTATCTAAGCCCAAAAGCCTTGCAGCTATACCCGCTGTTACTGAAGTTACGGCGGCTTGTATGGTGAACATGGTTCCCAAATTCAGTATGTAGTAGGCTGCCAAAACCCCTTTCCCCAAGCGTTTATAGCCCTCTAAAAGGCTTTCACCTGTCGCCATGGCATAGCGTGGTCCAAATTGAAAGAATGGGTATTTGACGATATTCACTAAAAGCAACGCCCATATTAGGCCATAACCAAAATCAGCGCCTGCTCGGGTGGATTGTACCAGGTGAGATACGCCAATGGCAGCACCAGCAAAAAGCAATCCAGGACCTAGCTTTTTAAATATAGAAATCACCTTAGTTGTGTTGAGTTACTAGAATTTCAGCCAGTAATTTCCGGGCACGCATTAGTTTGACTTTGACGGTGCTTTCACTACTGTTGAGTTTTTCAGCCATTTGTTTGATGCTCAACTCTTGGAGGTACTTCAATTGTATCACTTCACGATAGCGTGGCTTTAAGTTTTTGATGGTATTGAGGAGTGTTTCTAGCCGTTGTTTACGAATTAAATCGTCTTCTGGATCAGGTGCACTATCCGCAATTTTCTGTGCCACTTCTTGGCTGGATTCTGTAGTAATATTGGAATTTGTTTTTTTTCGTATTTGATCAATGTGCAAGTTTTTGGCAATGGTTGTAAGCCATGTTTTAAACCCATAAACTTCGTTATAGGTCAATATTTTTTCAAATGCCTTTCCAAAACAGCGTATGGTGAGGTCTTCGGCTTCATTTTCATTTTGTGTACGTTGTAGCATAAAACCATAAACATCGTTCCAAAAAAACTCCAACAAAAAGCGAAAGGCATGCTGATCGCCCTCTTGTGCCAACTTGATTTTTTCGATAAGCACAGCTGCTTCTGCCACCTAATTAGTTGTTTTTTGGATCGGGAAGTTCGCAGTCTGTTTGCTGATTGGGTAACTTTCCGCAGAGGCTACAGGGTTCTCCTTCTTTATTTAAAAAGGGACTTTGGCTTGCGCAAGTTCCAGCAAATTCGCCTCCCTTTTTAGCCCAAATTTTTATAGCAATTCCTGCAAAAGCAAGGCTCTAATGAATCAAGGTGATTATAAAAAGGTCCATGTTTTAAAAGTAGCTAAAAAATTAACGTATAAGATTGACTTCTGGTTCAAGCGAAATGCCAAATTTTTTTTCAACCCCTTCCATTACTAATTTGGCGTGTTTCCACAGCAATTTTCCAGAAGGAGTGCCATAATTGACCAATACCAATGCTTGTTTGCCGTGCATACCCACTTTTCCCTTTTTGAGTCCTTTAAAACCGGCCTGTTCAATAAGCCAACCCGCAGGGATTTTATCAAAAGCACCATCTATTTGGTAATAAGGCATATTGGGATATTGTACAAGTAAACTTGCGCATTCCCCTTTTGTAACAATGGGGTTTTTAAAGAAACTACCTGCATTTCCTAATTTTTTTGGATCGGGTAACTTGCTCGTTCGAATTTGGATAACTGCCTTGGCAACATCTTCAATATTGGGTTTAGTTACCCCCATTTGTGCTAATGTTTCGTTTACACTTCCATAGTCTGTTTTTAGACTGTGATTTTTTTTAGTCAAAGCCAACCTTACTGCGGTAACTACGTAAGTGTCTTTTAAATCATTTTTAAATGCAGAATCTCTGTAGCCAAAATCACAATCTTCGGCATTGAAAATTCTAGATTCTCCTGTTTTGCGATTGATGCAAACCGCATCGTAGAAAACATCGCTTAACTCAACGCCATAGGCGCCTATGTTTTGAATCGGTGCCGCTCCAACCAAGCCAGGAATGAGGCTTAAATTTTCTATACCTCCCAGGTTATTGGCAACACACCACATGACCAAATCGTGCCAAACTACTCCTGCTCCAGCAGATACTACGGCTATTTGTTCGGTTTCGTTGAGGATTCGAATTCCAGCTATCGAAATTTTAATAACTGGTTTTGAAAGATCCGCTAAGAATAAAATATTACTTCCGCCACCAAGAATAAGCGCATCTTTAAAGGCCTCGTCTTTTAGCTTTTCTTGTAAGGCCAAACTAGATTTGATTTCAACAAAAAGAGGGGTTGATGCCGCAACACCAAACGTATTGTATTCTTGTAGTGAAACCGTATTGTTTTTTTTCATGGGCTTACTTTTGATAAGCGTCTAATCCAAGTTTTAAAAGGCTAATGGCACGAATTAGTTTTGTTGAATTTAACACAAAGGCAATGCGTATCATGTCTTTTCCTGCCGTGTCTCCAGAGAAAAATCCATTTGCGGGAGCAACCATAAGCGTTTCACCCTTGTCTTGGAATGACTCAAGCATCCACTTGGCGAAATGATCACTATCCGCAACGGGAAGTTTAACCAAACAGTAAAATGCGCCTCTGGGTAAGGATACCGTTACGCCTTCAATTTTAGTTAAATGTTCAATTGCGGTTTTTCTTCGCTTTTGGTATTCTTCAATGGCATCATCCAAATATTGTTGTGGTTCGCCAAGCGCAGCCTCACAGGCGTGTAGTGCAATGGTGGGTGGGCATAATCTCGATTGGGCAAACTTTAATGCAGCATGCGTTACCTCCTTATTTTTAGTGATAAGACAGCCTATACGAGCCCCACACATACTGTATCGCTTAGACATGGAATCAATAAGTATAGCATGCTCGGAAAGCTTTTCGAGATGCATTACAGAAATATGTTTATAGCCGTCGTAAACAAATTCTCGATATACTTCATCAACAATAAAGAATAAATCGTGTTTTATAGCCAGTTGCCCCAAAGATTCAAGTTCTTCCTTGCTGTAGACATAGCCGGACGGATTGTTTGGATTGCAAATAAAAAGTGCTCTTGTTTTTGGGGTTATTGCCGCTTCAATAGTTTTAATA
>JBDQNA010000036.1:0-9610 GCA_040261965.1 Flavobacteriaceae bacterium | reverse complement strand
GGGTAAAACTGGCTTGGCGAAAAGCTCCGAATAAGTGTTGATTACTTCTTATAAATAGGTAACTGATAGCTTATCGTATAGTTTATTCCTGCACCATAAGGATTTTCGGTTAGCACCTTATTAAATCCTGGGATGAATAAATTTTCAAAATTACCGGGACTTTTATCTGATAACAAGCGATGCATTTGCACGCTAATACCCATGTAGAGGTTACGCAGTAATTCCGCTTTAATTCCAAGTTGAAGTTCAATCCATTGACCGTTTAGCCCTTCGTAGGTTATGGGTGTATTTAGCGACACTTGATTGATCTCGTTCCAATATTTATTATTTAGTAAACGATTATAGCCCAGCAAAATCTGTTTGTGCTGGCTAATACCATATCTAAATCCAACAATAATTAAGTTGTCCATACCGCGCCAATTTTCATAGACATTATAATCAACACCAAGTTTTACGTAGGTGCCAGCAGTTTCAAAATGCACACCGTCTTGATTTACATTTTTGGTTTCATTGCCAAGCTCACCTGCTATATATAGGTTTCTTGTAAGTCGATAATCCCCTACTAATTCCAACCCTTTATACGTAGGTTCAACCAACATACGTATGGGTTTGCTTAGGTCTACTCCAAGCCGTAAGCCGTAGCGCAATTCACCAGGTAAACTATCCTTTTCAACTCCTTTTTGGGGCCAAACAGCGGTAAAAATTAGTAGTGTTAAAAATTTAATGTAATATTTTAACATGAGTATTATTATTATCTGAAATTGAATTAGTTATAAGTTCTATATTATTTATAAAATTCAATGTATTTGCTGTTGATATTGTCAAATTATCAAAAATGGTTTTGTATCCGCAAGCACGGCTTATAAATTTGTCTTTTGGGTTGTAGTTAAACGTAATAATGTCTTCAGCAGCAATACCATTTTGGGTAGCTTTTAATGAAAAAGACGTGCTGTTTGTTAGGGTTCTAAGAGGAAGTGATATCGAGTCTAAGGTGGCATCGTATAGCAAAGTCTCCATACCCACGCCCGTAACCTGTAAATTTGATACTGACTTCTTGGAGTCAGGTTGATTCTTGTCATAAAACGCCACAATTAGTTGCGGTGTTCCTGGTGTCCCTTCAAGACAGATATCATCAGGCTCGCATGCACAAAGACATAATACTACGGCGCTAAGGGTTAAAAATTGCTTCATGAGATCTTAGACAAAAGTACAATATTTTCAATGTGCTGGGTGTGGGGAAACATATCAACCGCTTGACTGAGATCAACCTTATAGGCTTCTTTTAACATAGCTAAATCTCGTGCTTGTGTTGATGGATTACAACTGATATACAGTATTTTAGATGGACTTACTTTAAGCAATTGTTTAATTACATCTTTATGCATACCGTCTCGGGGAGGGTCAGTGATAATAATGTCTGGGGTATTGTAGCGTTTGACAAAGCTATCGGTAAAAACCTTTCGCATATCGCCTACTTTGAATGTTGCATTATCGATTTTATTTCGCTTGGCATTCTCTTTTGCAGCAACAATGGCGTCTGGAACAGATTCCACGCCAATTACTTTTTTACATGCATGGGCGACATATTGGGCAATGGTTCCCAAGCCAGTGTACAAGTCATACACCACGTCGGAGGTTTTTAGCTCAGCCATCTCTAAGGCTTTGGCATATAATACTTCGGCTTGGGCTGGATTGGTTTGATAAAAGGCCTTGGGTGTGATACGAAATGACAATTCACCCATTTTTTCAGTGATATAGGCTGTTCCACTAAAGCAGTGGATCTCTTGATCATAGATTGTGTCGTTGCCCTTTTCGTTGATGATGTATTGCAAGGACGTGATTTGTGGGAAGGTTTCCTTTAGAAAGGTCAATATGCCCATTTGTGCAGCTTTATCTTCGTGAAAAAACTGCATAACGACCATCAATTCACCAGAAAGTGTCGTACGAAGCATCAAGGATCGTAAAAACCCTTCTTGAGCTCTAGCATCATAAAAGCTCAAATTATTTTCTCGGGCATAGTCCCTAACTCCATTCCTTATTTTGTTAGGTAATTCAGGCTGTATGTGGCAATGTTCAATATCCACAATTTTATCCCACATCCCTGGAATATGGAATCCGAGTGCTGTGCGGTCTTCAATTTTGTTGTCTCCATTAATTTCTTTAAAACTCAGCCAGCGTCGTGCTGAAAAGCTAAATTCCATCTTGTTACGATAGCCAAAGGTTTCTTTACATCCGATGATGGGTGCGTAGTTTATCTTTTCAAGTCCCCCGATGCGAGTTAAGGCTTCATTTACCTCAGTTTGTTTGTGTCTCAATTGTGCTTCATACGACATATGCTGCCAGCTGCAACCACCACACACACCAAAATGATCACATACAGCTTCAATTCTATCAGGACTGGCCTTGATGATGTTCGAAACCTTTCCCTCAAGGTGGCGGCGTCTTTTCTTTTGAACGGCAACGCTTACAATATCTCCAGGGATGGCGCCTTTTACAAAGACCACTTGTCCATCTAGGGTACGACCCACGCCTTTGCCTTTCTGGGCAATGCCGTCTATTATTAATTTTTCGATAGGAGGTTGTGGTTTATTTCTTCGCATGAGGCAAAAATACACATTGCTTGTGCATTATAATGATATATCCCAGTGATTTAAAAAATAAATATTACATTAGAAACTAATTTTTTAACTCCACTCTAATAATGCGATTTCTTTCTTTCTTTTTTACTGCTTTATTACTCTGTTCTTCATCCTTATATTCACAAGATAAAGAAAAAGACAAAAGTCCTGTTGAGCAAGCCCTAAGTGGCTTTTCGTTTCGCAGTGTAGGTCCAGCGTTTATGTCGGGTCGTATTGCTGATATCGCAATAGATCCCAACAACGAAAATATATGGTATGTTGCGGTCGGCTCTGGCGGTGTGTGGAAAACAACAAATGCTGGAACTACTTGGGAGCCCCTAACAGATAAGCAGCCATTCTATTCCACAGGCGCCATTACACTTGATCCTAACAACAGTCAAACCGTTTGGCTGGGAACGGGTGAGAATGTAGGGGGCAGACACGTAGGAATTGGTCATGGTATGTATTTGAGCCGTGACGGAGGCAAGACTTGGACAAATAAAGGGCTTAAAAAGTCAGAGCATATTTCTAAAATAATTGTACACCCAACAGATTCAAATACGCTATGGGTAGCTGCTCAAGGCCCTTTGTGGAGTTCTGGTGGCGAACGCGGTTTATATAAATCCATTGATGGAGGTAATTCGTGGAAACAAACGATGGATCTGGACGAATGGACTGGAGTTACGGACCTCGTTATTGATCCCCGCGACCCAAACGTACTCTATGCAGCCAGCTGGCAAAGACATCGCAATGTGGCAGCTTATGTGGGTGGTGGACCTGGAACAGCACTTTATAAATCTGTTGATGGAGGTGAAAGCTGGCGAAAACTTAAAACCGGCCTACCATCTTCAGAAATGGGTAAAATTGGCTTGGCCATTTCCCCTATGCAGCCCGATGTGCTTTATGCTGCAATTGAGCTAAACCGACGTAAAGGGGCTGTATACAAATCTGTAAATGGCGGTGAAAGTTGGAAAAAAATGTCCGACACTGTCTCTGGGGGTACTGGACCGCATTATTATCAGGAGCTTGTGGCTTCGCCACATTACTTTGATCGTATCTATTTGATGAATGTGCGTGTATTGGTATCTAAAAATGGAGGTAAGGATTTTTATACCATGAAAGAAACCAATAAGCACTCTGACAATCATGCCATGGTTTTTAAAGCCGATGACCCTAACTACATATTGGTCGGTACTGACGGTGGTATTTACGAAACTTTTGATGATACAGAAAACTGGAAATTTGTGAACAACCTGCCCTTGACACAGTTTTATAAGCTTGCGGTGGATGATGCTTATCCCTTCTATAATATTTTTGGGGGTACGCAGGACAATAATACTCAAGGCGGACCCTCGCAGACCTTCAATAGAAATGGCATTAGTAACGCAGACTGGTTTGTGTTACTGGGAGGCGATGGACACCAACCTGCTACAGAGCCAGGCAACCCAGCTATTGTGTATGCCCAGTCACAACAGGGTAATTTACATCGTGTAGACAGGACAACAAGCGAAGCAGTTTACATACGCCCTCAGAACAGACTAGACGAGCCTTATGAGCGCTTCAACTGGGATGCACCCATATTGGTGAGCCAACACAACCCAAAGCGTCTTTATTTCGGTTCGCAGCGTGTTTGGCGTTCAGAAAATAGGGGAGACAGCTGGAATGCCATTTCATCAGATTTGACAAAAAACGAAGAGCGCTTAACCTTGCCAATTATGGGTCGACAACAGAGCTGGGATGCTGCATGGGATGTATACGCCATGTCAACCTATAATACCATTAGTTCTCTAGCTGAATCTGCACAAGACGAAAACATACTATATGCCGGTACAGACGACGGTCTCTTACACACCACTAAAGATGGAGGTGCTACATGGACTACGCTAACGGTTGATAAGCTTCCCGATGTACCTGCTACTGCTTTTGTTAACGATATCAAGGCAGATATGTTTGACGCTAATATTGCCTATGTGGCATTGGATAATCATAAATTTGGCGACTATCGCCCCATGCTCTACAAGACAACAAATGGAGGGAAGTCGTGGAAATCCATTACAGCGGGTATTCCAGAAGGCACGCTCATATGGCGATTGGTTCAAGATCACCTAAACCCGAAATTGTTGTTTTTAGGAACAGAATACGGAGTTTATGTAAGTCTTAATCAAGGGGATAATTGGCATAAATTCAGCAATGGGATGCCCACGATTTCTGTTCGTGATTTGGCTATCCAAAAGCGTGAAAACGATTTGGTAGCCGCTACTTTTGGACGCAGTTATTATATTCTAGATGATTATAGCCCGTTACGTGATATTTTTGCTGAGAATTTAGCTAAAGGAGATCAGCTTTTTCCAGTAAAAAAGGCCTTGCAGTATGCGCAAGAGCGTGGTGGCACTTCCAGTCAAGGAGCGTCTTTTTACACAGCTAAAAACCCAACTTATGGCGCACAGTTCACGTATTATATAGCAGATGATATCAAAACCGTTAAGGCCAAGCGTAAGGCATCTGAAAAGAAACTAAAGAAAGAAAAAAAGGATATTCCATTCCCTGGTTGGGAGGCATTGGACGACGAAGATTTTGAGAAGAAACCACAAGCCATATTACGGGTGACAAATGCTTCTGGTAAGGCCCTAGCGGAATTAAGTGGCGCATATAGCAAAGGAATCCATCGAAAGCATTGGGATTTACGAGAGCGTCTTGCATCAGCCTTAGATATCCATTCCAGTCGTGATAATGGCACAGGACTGCGAGCAGATGTCGTACCTGGCACCTACTATGTGCAATTGTTTAAAAAGCACAATGGATCCTTACTTCAGCTTACACAAAAGGAAGCATTTGAATTAACACGACTACGACAAAATGTATTGACAAATCCAGAATCAGCTTCTCATCTTGCCTACAAAACTAAACTTAACAAACTCTACGTAGAAGCAGAAATAATGAATAAGAAGCTTGAAAAAACCAAGAAAAAAATAGCTGCTTTATCAAAAGCAATTGGCTTTGCACAGGAAAACCAAGATGTTCTCTATAAGACCGTATTTAGTTTGCAAAAGGAACAACATGCTTTGGTACGCAGAATTAATGGCAGTGATGCTAGAGGGGAAGTAGGGGAGAAAGACATGCCAACGCTTTCTTTTAGAATGTCTGTTGCATCAAGAGGCTTTTACTCCAACACTTATGGTCCAACATCAATGCAAATGGAAAGCTATGATATGGCAGTTGCGCTGCTCAATACGTTGTCGCCTCAAGTGGATGCACTGGCAGCTGCAACAGCTAAAGCAATACAAAGCAGTGAATCCTTAGGCTTGCCTGTAATTATTGATTGATAAAATCATCAACCAAAAGATCGACCACCAGCGAGTAGCTTTTAATTCCTGCCTGCTGTTGGTTGACTTTTAGGTATTGGTCATAACTCCGCTCGAAAACCTTCTCAAAAGGATTTTGATATTTTTCCCAAAACGTACGTACTTCTCTAATGTTTTCTAGAACTCCCTCAGGCATCCTTTCCACTATTTCTTTAGCTTGCTTTGCATCAGCCTTGTAGAGGCTATTGATCAAGTATTGAAAAGCCAAGAGGTGCCCTGCATAGCTAACCACTGCGTTGTCAGAAGCAGCCGATACTTTGATGCTGAAATAGTTCGCTTCGTCCTCTGCAGCTATTCCCCATTGATGTGCAATTTCGTGACAGGCAGTCGTAAGTATACGAAGCTTTGGCTGCAAGGTGTTTACTTGTGCTTCGTGTGTAAAGGGATTTAAATACCCACCAAAACCCATATAACTCAACACGGTAGGGAACAGGGTAGCTTTTGCTTTTCCATGTGCTCTAGCGGGACGCAAGCTGGAATTTTCCATAGTACTGGTAGCTAAGGCAAGCAGTACATCAGTTTCCAGAGGAGTGCCAACTGCTTTTAAAGGGTCATGACTTATTTGTTGGTGTTGCGCAGTTAATGTAAGGGCATAATGTAGCGTAGTCTCTTTCAAATGTTCCAATGATATTGAAGTTGGTAGCGTTCGCGAAATCCGTAATGGGGTTTTAAAATAATGCATACCCCAAGAAATATAGAATAAGCTAACGATGATAAAAACAGTAGAAAGCACCTGCCCAATATGGCGTTTCAATTTAAAGTACCTTAATCGAAAAAGGATAAATAACACTCCGATAATGTAGCCAAAGTCTCCAATTGAAAAGGGCACTTTTGACCACAAAAACTGATTGAGGGCTGATATGTTGGGATAAATGCTTTGGGCATAAAGAATGTGCAACCATTCATTGTCCAAAGGCAGCGTTAAAAAACCCAAAAAGAGTAGGAACAAACACAGCAGTATGAAGTGCCGCATCTTGAAAATCATTCTCCGACGAGCGCTACAATTTCCACTTCAAAAATAAGGGTTGATTTGGGTGGAATTACGGAATTCCCTTGCTCGCCATAGGCGATTTGATACGGAAGGTATAATGTTGCTTTCTCCCCTTCTTTAAGTAGGGACAAGCCCTCTTTGAAGCCTGCAATAAGCGACACTTCTGGATCAATACGTGCCTCAATCGGGCTGTAGCCACCACCGCTTTCACGCCTTTGATCAAATTTGTCATAAGCCTTTGCGACCTCAGCTATTGAAGTATCCAATAATTCCCCATTTTCAAAATATACGGCATAGTGTGTCTTTGCGGTCTTTCCTGCTACGACCTGAGCACCATCTGTTTTAGTTGTTATCACATATGCCAGTCCACTATCGGTGGTAGTTGTATTTTCTTTTAGTTTTTTCAAGGCTGCTGCCTTATCTGATTTTACCTTTTCTTGCGCAGCAAGCTTGGCTGCTTTTCTCTCTTCAATTCCATCAAAATAGGCATCAAAAATTTTGGCTGCTTTAAATTTTCTTGCTTGGCTGCCTTTACGAATAATATTAACGGAAACGATGGTGTCATTTTGTTGAATAGAGTCAACCACTTCTTGACCTGAAATCACCTTACCAAAAACGCTGTGTTTGCCATCGAGCCAGGGCGTTTCCTTGTGGGTGATAAAGAACTGACTGCCATTGGTATTAGGACCTGCATTAGCCATAGATAAGACGCCAGGGCCATCGTGTTTTAGGTTTTCAACAATCTCATCCTCAAAAGCGTAACCTGGTCCACCGCTTCCCGTTGCTGTGGGGTCACCACCTTGTATCATAAAATCAGGGATCACACGATGAAAGACAAGTCCATTATAATATTTTTTACCTAAATAGGTGCTGTCTACCTGGTTGTTTGTCCCTTCTGCCAAGGAAACAAAGTTTGCTACCGTATTGGGAGTTTCATTATAAGCAAGTTGAAGGGTGATGGTTCCTTTGTTGGTATTGAATTCAGCGTAAAGTCCTTTTTCAACGCCATTTTTTGAAGTTGAGCATCCAACTATTAGGGTAAAAAAGAATGCAGCGAATAGGATATTGTTGTTCATAATTTAAAATTTAAGATTGGAAAAGTACAAAATATGCTGTCACGATAAAAATGTAGCCAGTGATTTGAGGAAATACGCCTCTGTTTCTCGAAGTGATTTGTCCGATTTTCCGCCTGCTGCGTTGATGTGGCCACCCCCTTCAAAATAGGTTTTAGCAAAAAGATTAACGGCCAAATCTCCTTTACTTCTAAAGGAAATTTTAATCATCTCTTCTTTTTTGCTTTCTGTCATAAGTACAGCCATTTCAATTCCAGCAACAGAAAGTCCGTAATTAACAAAGCCTTCTGTATCGCCTTTCTGGTAATTGCAAGCGTCTAATTCGTATTGACTGATGGTAATATAAGCCGTCTTATATTCCGAAACAAAAACCATATTTTTGAGTGCAATTCCCAATAGCTTTAATCTGTCAGGTCTTGCATTGTCCTTGATTTTTTCGTGAATTTCACTATGGTTTGCGCCCGCATCAATCAGCGTAGCTACCGCATGATGGGTAGCTGCGGTAACACTTGGGAATCTAAACGATCCTGTGTCTGTAACAATTCCTGTGTAGAGGCAACTGGCAATGTCTTGGTTTATATGTTTGGCAAGACCCAAGGCTTCAATAATTTGAAACACAAACTCACAAGTTGAGCCTATGGCGGGGTTTGAGAACGTGATATCCGCATAATCATCGGGTTCTTGATGGTGATCGATCATGATTTTTGTGGCAGCACTTTCTGCTACACGAACACCCATTTGGTCAATGCGTTTCAATGTGTTAAAGTCAAGTGTAAAAACCATATCTGCCTCAGCAATCAGCCTGTCTGCCATTTCTTGGTCGCTTTCATAAATCACTACACCATCGTGTCCAGGGAGCCAATATAAGAAGGTGGGGTAGTCGTTGGGAGCGATGACGGTGGTACTATGCCCGAGTTGATTTAGTATGCCCTGCCAAGCCAAACAGCTGCCCATGGCATCCCCATCGGGATTTTTGTGAGGTATAATTACGGCCGTTGCAGGCTTGTCTAGCCAATGCTTTAATTGTTCGAGTTGATGCTTAATCATAAAACAAAGATAGCTATTGTAGGTATTAGTCCGCTTTTTGTACATTTGATATTCAATCCGAGATCGTGCGACTATCCTTTACCAAACAGCGTAACAACAGAAGATTTAACTACACCCCTCGTTATTATAAGGGGAAGGAGGAGACTAATCCCTATGCATTTGAAAATACTTTTGAACGCTATCGCGATATGCCCAACAAAAACGATTTTGGCGCACATTGGCGTGAAGCTCGCAACATGAGTCGTAATCGAAACAACAAAGGAGTATCACCCTTGTTGTTGATGATTATAGGTTTATTGTTGTTGGCCGCTCTTTATGTGCTTGATTTTGATCTCTCTATTTTTTGAAAAATATGGGAGACGTTATTCAATTACTTCCCGACCATGTAGCCAATCAAATTGCTGCAGGTGAGGTAGTGCAACGTCCAGCTTCTGTAGTCAAAGAACTACTCGAAAATGCCATTGATGCTGGTGCTACACGAATTTCTCTTATTGTAAAAGACGCTGGAAAAGCGCACAT
>JBDQNA010000145.1:0-2910 GCA_040261965.1 Flavobacteriaceae bacterium | reverse complement strand
GCTTTATTTGCTTTTCTGCCAGTTGAATTTCAAGTTCTTGGTATTCAATTTCTTTTGTCAACGACTCATAGGCACGGTTGTTTCGTACATTCTTTTGTTGTTCGTTGTATTTTTTAATGAGCTCTTTTGAAGTTTCAATACCCAACTTTTTGGCTTTGATTTCGTCTTCATAGGCAGTAACCTCTATACCCAGATTACTTAATCTTTTATCAAGACCTGCAACTTCTGCATCCAAATCTTCTACCTCTAAAGGCAATTCTCCACGTACATTTCGTATTTCGTCTATGCGTGTATCAACCAGTTGTAGGTTGTATAGTGCTCTTAGTTTTTCTTCGATAGTTGTTTCAACTTTCTTTTTTGCCATAATTTAGAAGTAATGAACAGGATTGGTGTCCGTTTTTGATGAAATGAACGCAAAATTAGGGAAATTTTTGTTAAGATGCTCCATAATTGTTGTTTTGGTGAATTGCTCACTTTCATAGTGCCCAACATCAACCAACAAACAACGTGCTTCAGCTCTAAAAAAATCGTGGTATTTAAGGTCAGCGGTAATGTAGGCATCAGCGCCATTTGCCATGGCACTCTCAATAGCAAAACTTCCTGAACCACCTAGTATGGCTACACGCTTGATGTGTTTCCCTAAAAGCGCACTATGTCTTAAAACCGGTGTGTCTAAAATAACTTTTAATTTTTTTAAAAAATCGGATTCCTGTTCGCCTGTGGGTAGGTTTCCAATACAACCCATTCCCAAATCAGATCTGCTGTTTTCCAGTGTTGTAATTTCATAGGCAACCGTTTCATAGGGGTGCGCCTCTAATAATGCTTTGATGACCTTGCTGTGTAGGTGCTTGGGGAAAATCATCTGTAATTGTGTTTCTTCTGCTGTGTGGCGGATGCCGTTTGTGCCAACAAAGGGCTTACTCCCTTCAAGTGGCTTAAAGCCACCTTCCCCCACAACGGTAAAGCTACATGCGTCATAATGCCCCATAGCTCCTGCTCCTGCAGCAAATAAGGCTTCTTGCACTGCTTTTAGTTGTTTGTTGGGCACATAGGTGTTGAGTTTTTGTATGGCTCCTTTAGTAGGTTGAATAACGGCTCTATCCACCAGTCCCAATACATTGGCTAAACCACTATTAACGCCCTTGAGTTGTACGTCTAGTGCAGTGTGTATGGCGTATATGGATATGTCGTGCTTAACAGCTTTGGTGACAGCTCGAGAAACATAAGTCGCATCTGTAAGTTTTTTCAGCCCCTTAAAAATAATAGGGTGGAAGCATACCACGAGCTCACAATTTTCAGTAATGGCCTCATCAATCACTTCTTCAAGCGCATCGTGGGTTACCAGTACTTTTTTAACTTTCTGGGCATGGCTGCCTACCAAAAGCCCCACATTGTCGAAGTCTTCTGCATAGGCAAGTGGTGCCCATGTTTCCAAACAAGATGTTATTTCGCCTACTGTCATTGTTCCAAAGATAAAAGTTCTACTTTTGTTTTCATGGCAATTTTGAAAAAAGCGTTGTTTCCCTTTCAAATTTTATTTGCAGCAGCCGTTGTGCTTCGTAAAAAGCTTTATGCTACGGGAGTAATTTCACGCTATGTGGCACCCATTCCTACAATTGTGGTTGGGAATTTAGCTACTGGAGGCACCGGAAAAACGCCTATGGTCGACTTCTTGCTACGCCAGTTCTCTCAAAAAAAGGAATTGGGCGTGTTGAGCCGTGGCTATGGACGCAAGTCCAAAGGATTTTTGGCTGTTCGTTCAACTGCCACTTCTTCTGATGTTGGTGATGAGCCGTTGATGTTGGCTCAAAAGCACCCAAATGTATTTGTAGCTGTTTGTGAAAGCCGTCCAAAGGGAATTGTAAAAATGCTCGCCCAAAAACCTTCACTCGAAGCCATTTTTTTAGACGATGCGTTTCAACACCTGGCACTGCAACCAACTTTTAAAATAGTATTAACAACCTACAATAGGCCTTGGTTTTCTGACGCCTTACTTCCTGTTGGAAATCTGCGAGAACCTGCTACAGCAGCCCAGCAAGCCGATGTGGTGATCGTAACAAAATGTCCCGCATCACTTGACCAAGAAACCAAAAACGCCTACAAAACGAAATTGGGTATAGCACCACACCAAAAACTCTTTTTTACCACCTTGGAATACGACACACATGTTCGCGGTGCAACTGAAATACCTTTAGATGAATTTATCAAAACTCCTTTTGTATTGCTTACGGGGATTGCTAATCCAAGTCTTTTGGTTGATTTCTTAAAACGCCAAGGCGTTGAATTCACACATTTGTCCTATCCCGATCATCATGATTTTAGTAAAAAAGAAATCGCATCCATAAAGGCCATGCAGCAGCCGATATTAACGACCGAAAAAGATGCAGTGCGCTTGGCTACTTATGCACTTGCGCAATGCCATACTATTGCAATAGGAGTTAGGTTCTTAGACAATGAGGACGCATTTTTTGAAGTGGTGCGTGCTGCGCTTGCTGATGAGCGGTCTTAAAACGGTTTTTTTTAATTGCCTACAGGAACTAAAAACAATACCTAATTTTTGGCGTTAAACTTATTGCCTCTAAATCAAATTCTGAGATGGCAAAATAAGAAAACAGTTTAGACTGAATGCCCACCTCAAAATTTCCCGAGGTAAAAAAGAAATAATCAGCCCCCAAAAAGAAACCTACTTCAGTAGATTTTGTTTCTCTCAGGTAAACGTATTCATTAGATGCTTCTAAGTCCTGTGAAATGTCTGAAAAAAGATAAAATCCAAGAAAGGCAGAAAAGGTTGATTTAAACGTTCGCTTATAAAAAACACCATACATTTTATTGGTTTGGCGTAGGTTAAAATTTTCAACAGTAATATTATTGTTTGTTGAAGTGGGAGAAATGTTTTTTTCTCCATGATTT
>JBDQNA010000016.1:0-13460 GCA_040261965.1 Flavobacteriaceae bacterium | reverse complement strand
GGCCTAAATGCCGCATTTGTAAACGTAGGGTACGAAAAAGATGCGTTTTTACACTATCACGACCTCGGTCCGAAAGTGTCAACGCTGCTAAAATTTATCAAGCGTGCTAGT
The DNA here is from genome assembly GCA_040261965.1 of Flavobacteriaceae bacterium. GTDB lineage: Bacteria > Bacteroidota > Bacteroidia > Flavobacteriales > Flavobacteriaceae > UBA7446. The sequence continues at coordinate 13,349 of JBDQNA010000016.1, read as the reverse complement.
TCAGGAAAAGTGAAAGACTTTTCCCTAAAGAACTACCCATTAGAGCCTGAAATTAGTAAAGACGGTGTCATTACAGACGCTGTTCAGGCCAATCAATCTCTGCTTGTGCAAATTATCAAAGAACCTATTTCTACTAAAGGACCCCGTATCAGTTCGGAGTTGTCCTTGGCAGGTAGGTATTTGGTTTTGGTTCCTTTTTCAAGTCGTGTGTCGATGTCGCAAAAAATATCGACCAGAGAAGAAAAGAACCGCTTAAAAAAGCTTGTCATGAGTATTAAGCCAAAAGGTTTTGGTGTCATTATCCGAACCGTAGCTGAAGGCAAGAAAGTAGCTGAACTCGACAAAGATCTTGGAGATCTTTATGAACGTTGGGTTCAAATGTGTAGTAAAATCCAAAAAGCAGATTATCCCTCAAGAGTATTGAGTGAGCTCAACAGAGCTTCTTCTATTTTGAGAGATATATTTGATGATGAATTTACTGGAATACACGTTGATGATCCCGAACTATTAGCAGAAGTACAAGAATATTTGCAACAAATTGCTCCCGAAAGAGCCAGCATTGCAAAACTTTTCAAAAGTCAAGTGCCTATTTTTGAGCACTTTGGTATTGAACGTCAAATTAAGTCCTCGTTCGGAAGAACAGTTTCGATGAATAGAGGAGCTTATTTAATTGTCGAACATACCGAAGCCCTTCACGTTATTGATGTAAACAGTGGTAATCGATCCAATAAGGCTAAAAATCAAGAAGATACAGCCTTAGAAGTCAACATGATTGCTGCTACAGAAATAGCCCGACAGTTACGCTTGCGTGACATGGGAGGGATTATTGTCATTGATTTCATTGACATGATAAGACAAGAAAACAGAAAAAAGCTTTTTGAACATTTCCGTAAGGAAATGGAAAGCGATCGTGCCAAACACAAAATTTTGCCTCCAAGCAGAATTGGACTGATACAAATGACACGACAGCGCGTCCGACCAGAAATGGATATTAAAACAAGCGAGCCCAATCCAAATATTAATGGAGAGGTAGAAGCACCAATTGTTTTGATGGATAAAATAAAAGCTGACCTTGAAAAGATTTTAGCTAATCCGAAACACAAAAAGAAAAAAGTAGTGTTACACTTGCACCCCTTTATCGCAGCCTATGTTGCCAAAGGTGTTAAGTCTGAACGCATGAAGTGGTACTTTGAGTACAACAAGTGGATAAAAGTTATTCCACGTGATGCGTACACGTATTTACACTACCGTTTCTTTGATGGAAAAGGAAAAGTGATTCACGTATAAAACAAAAAGCGGCCTTAGTGCCGCTTTTTTTATTTTAGCAAATATGAAAATATATACCGTTGCCGAAGCATTGGATAAATTGCGTAACTACTGTGCCTATCAAGAGCGCTGCCATAAGGACGTGAAAGACAAGTTGCGCACAATGGGAATGATTGCCCAAGCTAGCGACCAAATTATTGGCACCTTAGTTTCTGAAAATTACTTAAATGAAACACGCTTTGCACAACAGTTTGCCAGTGGAAAATTCTCCATTAAGCACTGGGGAAAAATACGTATTAAGAGAGAACTTAACATTAGAGGGGTGTCTGATTACGATATCAATAAAGCCATAAAAACTATTGAAGCAGGCGCATACCTCGATAAAATACATGCCATAAGCGACAAAAAGTGGCAGCAATTGGACAGGTACAGTACCCAAGTCAAAAAACAAAAACTTTTTCAATACCTCGCCTACCGAGGATGGGAGACGGACTTAATCTACCAGCAAATCAATCGACTAAGTCGTACGGATTAAAGCGCATAACGAATAGAAAGCATCCCATGAGCGCCCGGCATTGGGATAAGGTTCTCATAGTAATTGGCATCAAACAAATTGCGCCCCTGCAACTGAATGGTAAGTTTATCCATAACGTATTCCAATTGTGCGTTAAGCACTTTAACATGACCGCCTAAAGGCCTTGTGGCATAGCGGTAAGAAAACGAGCTTGACCATTTGGACGATAATCTGTTTTGAAACTGTAAATTAATGTTGTGCTTCAGCGAATTGAGCGCATACCTTGAATTTACCGTTTTTGTATAATCGTCATGGATATAGCCATATGAAACAACAAGCGTTTGGCGCTGCTTGCCAATAGTGTAGTGATAGGAACTATTAAGCTCTCCTCCAGTTGTAGTAACGTCGTGTATATTGGAAGCCAACCACTGTGAATCTCCAACGGTTACTTCAACATAATCAATCAAATTCTCGCTATTGCGTTGAAACAAAGCGGCCTCAAGCTCCCAACTAGACGTGTTGTACCTAAAGCTCAATTCATGACTTAGGGCTTTTTCTGGCTTCAAATCTGCATTGCCCAAGGCAGTTGGTCCGTTGTAATACAAATCTGTGTAGGTGGGAACGCGATAGGTATATCCCGTATTGAAAACAAGTTTTGCCTTCTCATTTAATTTGAATCCAAGGTCTAGTCCTGGATAGAAAAATGTATCTACGTCTGAAAAATGGCTCAAAGCAAAACCAGGTGTTATGCTAAAATTATCCAACTTAATACGGTGCTCAAAAAAGAAATGTGCAAGGGTGCGGCTGTGTACTCCTAGATTGTTGGATTGCAGAGAAACACTTGATAATTCGAGGCCGAAACCACTGAAGTTGCCGTTGCTGTGTGTTAATTTGGTGTCTACAGAAAATCCAACTTTATTGTTGATGTGCATGTTTCGGTAGGCACTTGGGTTATTTCGAATTAAAATATATTCATCCTGCCCCCGTTTCCAAAAAATTCTAGGCGTCCAAACGGTTTTTTCAGACGCAAATGTAGTCGTTAGAGCAACCAAACTACTTTGAGTCTCTTCATATTGATCTTCATAGCTAGCATACCCGTAAAATCCATTAGCTCCAAATTTACGTTCGTTGAACATGGTAAGCAACTTTAGGTTTTTTGAAGCGCCAAAAGCACTGTGTGTGAAAAAATAAAGATTATCCAAATCGGTATTGTGACGATAGCCTTCGCTGCTTAATCTAGAAAAATGGACAACGTGCTGTTGATTATCACTGTAATCCCGGGCAGTAGCGCCTAGATGGGTAGTATGAAAACTGCCTTGGCGTGCGCTAAGAGTCGCCCCTTTTTTGCCTTCTTTTTTGGTAACAATATTGATGGCTCCGGTCAATGCGTTCTGACCATAAATTCGGGCAGCAGGGCCTTTAACTATTTCAATTCTTTCAATTACTTCCAACGGTAAAGCGCTATTCAGGGTATGATGTCCTGTCTGGGGATCGTCAACACGAATACCGTCAATTAACAATAAAACTTGATCAAAAGTGCCGCCACGAAGGTATACATCGGCTTGCGCACCCTCAACCCCTTGTCTGCGAATGTCAATCCCAGCCTGAAAACGAAGCAAATCTACAAGATTGGAAACAGGTGTATCAGCAATTTGGTCTGCTGTAATAACGGTAACAGATTTTGAATCATCAGAAAAAAGTACATCAAGGCGTGGTGAAGAAACAACAACCTCGTCTAGTGGAGTTTGAGCATGTATTTGGGCGATAAATAAAATCGCAAATAAAGTGTTTAAAGTGTAATATTTCATGGATAATTAGTGAGAATTGAGATTTCAAAATTATATCAATAAAATTAATCCACAAATAAAATGGCTCTGTTATTGCTCATTTCAAATGTACCCCCATTAGATAGGGCCACAATGGTATCGTCTCCCTTTTTGGTAAAATGGGATTTAAAAGCATCTGCAACATCAATGTTTCCTTGAATTTTGGCCTCACCAACAGTAAGGGAAGAAACTAGGGCAGCGTGGTTGTTTAATACTTGAAAAGATCCTTGCACGCCAGGGACGGAAACGGCGTTTACCTCTCCTTGGAATAATGTGGCTTCAGGACTGACGATTTCTAAATACATAGCTGTTGTTATGCGTTGGCTTCAGAAAGCATTTTTTCACCTGCCTCGATGGCCTCCTCTATAGTACCCTTAAGGTTAAAAGCTGCTTCTGGAAGGTGGTCTAACTCACCGTCCATGATCATATTAAATCCTTTGATGGTGTCTTTGATATCTACCAACACTCCAGGAATACCTGTAAACTGCTCTGCCACGTGGAAAGGTTGTGATAGGAAACGTTGTACACGTCTTGCTCTTGATACAGCTAACTTATCTTCTTCAGAAAGTTCTTCCATTCCTAGAATGGCAATGATATCTTGTAATTCTTTATAACGCTGCAATAGCTCCTTTACACGTTGCGCACAGTTGTAGTGCTCATCTCCTAGAATTTCAGCTGTTAAAATTCGAGAAGTAGAGTCTAATGGATCTACTGCTGGATAAATTCCTAACTCTGCAATTTTTCGTGACAATACGGTTGTTGCATCTAAGTGTGCAAAGGTTGTTGCCGGTGCAGGATCCGTAAGGTCATCTGCAGGTACGTAAACGGCTTGTACAGATGTAATCGAACCTTTTTTGGTAGAAGTAATACGTTCTTGCATGGCACCCATTTCAGTTGCTAGCGTAGGCTGATATCCTACCGCAGAGGGCATACGCCCAAGAAGGGCCGAAACCTCTGAACCTGCTTGTGTAAATCGGAAAATGTTGTCAACAAAGAAAAGAACGTCTTTTCCTTGATCAGAACCTGCACCATCGCGAAAATATTCCGCAACTGTAAGGCCAGAAAGTGCTACACGAGCACGTGCTCCTGGGGGTTCGTTCATTTGTCCGAAAACAAAGGTTGCTTTAGATTCTTTCATGGCTTCCTTGTCGATTTTAGACAAGTCCCATCCACCTGCTTCCATAGATTCCATGAATTCGTCTCCGTATTTGATAATACCAGACTCCAACATTTCACGAAGCAAATCGTTTCCTTCACGGGTACGTTCGCCTACTCCAGCAAACACAGATAGTCCACCGTGTCCTTTTGCAATATTATTAATCAATTCTTGGATAAGTACAGTTTTACCAACACCAGCACCGCCGAATAGTCCAATTTTACCTCCTTTGGCGTAAGGCTCAATGAGGTCAATTACTTTAATTCCCGTAAACAACACCTCTGCTGAGGTAGAAAGTTCATCAAAGGCAGGTGCCTCACGGTGAATAGGAAGGCCATCTTTGCCTGTTTTTGGCAAATCACCAATACCGTCAATGGCATCACCAATTACATTAAATAAACGTCCGTATACATCTTCGCCAATCGGCATTTGGATGGGATTTCCTGTAGCCACCACTTTTGCACCACGCTCAAGTCCATCTGTTGAATCCATCGAAATGGCACGTACTTGATCTTCCCCAATATGGGATTGTACCTCTAAGACTAGCAAAGAGCCGTCTGTTTTTTGGATTTCTAACGAATCGTAAATGTTGGGTAGTGTAGTAGTTGCGGTATCAAAAGATACGTCTACTACTGGTCCGATGACTTGGGAAACATTGCCTGTGCTCTGTGACATACTTGAAGAATTGATTTTAATGGGCATATATCGCCCATAATTTTGAGTGCAAATATAGTAGAAAATATATGTTTTATTGAGCTGTATGGCCAAAAAAAAAGAGCCCAATTGGGCTCTTTTTTAATAATAAATTTATTTACACTATAAACTCATTTTGAGAGCAGCGTAATACGTTGTTCCAACAAGGCCCGATCCCGGGATTGCAATGTAATTTTCTCCACCGATGTTGTTACCACCAATTTCAATAATTGAATTGATGTCTTTGATTGCAACAGATAATTTTGCATCGAAAACAAGATTCTCAGGAACATCTGTGTTAAAGAAAGAAGACTCGTAATAATATTCAGAATTGTATCTTCCGTTAGCACTAATGTTAATCACGTCATCTAACTTGTAGTTTAGACCAGCTTTTACGCGGTGCTCAGGCGTGTTCCAAGACATATTAACCTCAACAATTGGGTCTGGCGTATAATCTAAGTCGTTGTACTCATAAACAAGATTCGCGGTCAACGAAGGCGTTAATGTCTTAATCGCTTCAAAACTTAGACCGTATGCAGAGAAATCGTTGTCAATGTTTGAATCCACTTGGAATTCAAAGAAATTTCCTCCTGCCATAGCAGCTTCGGGTGTAGTGTAAGTGGCATCAACCAAGGGAGTGTAAACATAAACACCTGCAATTTTGTCCTTGTATGCGTTGTAATATCCACTTACATCAAATGTGAAACCAGGAGAGTTGAAACGATATCCTAATTCTACCGTAGAAACTGTTTCGGCTTTGGCAAAGTTTAGATCTGCTGCGGAATTATCCAACTGATTTAGTGAGTTTTCCATCACATAGTTACCAGTAAATGTGCCAGGATTACCATTACGCATAGCTACTGTTCTGTTAAACCTATTTACACTTCCACGCTCATTACCTAAAATGAAGAAAGCACCATTATTCAGTCCGATAAATTTATCTTGGTTGGTAGGGTTTCTAAATCCAGTTTGAGCTGTTATTCGTATATTTTGGTTTTCAGAGAGATTAACGAGGAAACCTAACCTTGGGGTCAAGTTACCGTCATCTAAAACGCTTTGTTTGTCATAACGAACAGAGGCAGTCATCGAAACCTTTTCATCTAATAAATTGGATTTCAACTGTGCGTAAGCACCGTATTCGCTATATTCAATAGGCGCATCATAATCCGTATACAACGTACCGCCAGTAGCTAGTTCGTATTTTCTTAAAGAAGCTCCTACAATTAAATTGCCAAAATCAAATTTATCCCCAAAATCATAGTCTACTTCATAGTTGAAAATTTTAGAAACATCTTGTACCAATGATCCTCTACCAATTTCTAAAGGGTTACTTCTAGAAGCAGTAAGCGCTTCATTAAAAGCAGCTGTTCCAGGAACAAGCATATTTGCATTTGCAGCAGCTCGCGCAGCCATGTGAAAAGGAGTCGTGTCACCATAAAGGTCAGAAATACTCAATGAAGCAAGGTCGCTTGCTGGTCTTAAGCCAGCTAATACTTCACCATAAACTCCAGTAATATGACCTTGAATTTGACCCATAACACCCAACAGGGCTTGTGCACGAGGAATACCTCTTGACAAGGCTATACCGCCAAGGTATGTTTGAAGGTAAGTACCTCCCCATCCGTTTAATAAACCGCCAGGTTGCGCATTTGCTACATTTACAGCATCAAGTTGACTAACTGATGTATTGCCTGCATCTTCGTGGGTATAGAAAAACTTGGCTTTTAAACCTCCACTCTTAAGTTCAACTTTGTGTTGTTGTACAAGTACTTCGTCTAGGTTATACACCGTTGCACCTGTATATAATGGTGCTTTACCTGTACCGATTAAAGACTGAACACTAATTTCCGTATCACTGTTAGGTCGATAATGAATAGCAAAGTTACCTTTGGTGTTGTAGGTATCGTTACCTATCAAGTCTACTAATTTGTACCCTGTTGTACGTGTAGTATCAAAATAGTTAGGAGCTAGAGCAGATAACTGCAAAAGCCCTGGTACTAAAGCTGCAGGAGTAGCTGGGTTAGCTGCAATTGCGCCAAACCATTGTGGTGAGGTCAATGCTTGCTCTCCTTCAACATTTACAGCGTTATAGTCTGGATTATTGGTGCTATATCCTTCAATAATATTTCTGTTGTCAGTATGTCTGTAATCTTCAGCTGCCCACTCCGTACCCCATTTGTGAGAAAATGTGGCTTTTATTGCCAATTTATCGTTGATCTTACCGCCCATACGGATAGCAAAATCTTCAAACATATTAATACCGGCAGCATCTTGCTCTGTCTGACCTCTTCGGTATGAAATATCGAAACCTTCGTGGTCAAATGGGTTTTTACTGTTGATAAACACAATTCCTTTATATGCATCAGCACCATAAAGCGCAGAAGCAGCACCAGGAAGAATCTCAACGCTTTGCACATCGATATCGTGTAGTCCAATTAAGTTACCTACACCGAATCCAAATACAGGCGCTTGGTTATTCATCCCATCAACAAGCGTTACAAGACCTTCATTGTAGATGTCTGTAAAACCTCTAAGGCTAATTTGGCTAAATACAAGACCTGCTTCTAATACATTAACGGATTTGAGGTTAGCCAAACCATTAAAGTAATCTGCAGACGGCGTAGCCTGAATGTCTCTAGTGCTAAACTTCTCAACTGTTACAGGAGATTCAAATAAGCGTTGTGCAATACGTGATGCAGAAACTACGATCTCATCAAGTTCTGTTGAAGACGCGCCAAGCGTAATGTTTAGGGCTTGGGCGGCAGATGATACTGTTAGTGTTTTTGTTTCCAAACCAACACTCGATACCGTAATGGTGAAAGGAGGGGTTTGGGAGGTGTTTAACGTAAAATTACCGTCAAAGTCAGTTACCGTACCGGTGTTACTGTCTAAGACAACACTTGCTCCAGGAACAGGCTGACCGTTATCATCGGCAACTGTACCTGATATTTGTGTTTGGGCTACAACTGCTGTTGAAAAACAAAGCAGCATAACTTGAAGTAAAAATTTCATAGTTATAGTTTTAATTGTTATGTCGGTAAAGATATCGTTTTTTTTAATTCTTGACGGAAAAGAAATTTTGACTGATTATTTTGTTACAAAATATAAAAAATCAACCCTATTTTTGTGAATTTCATACCAAATTCTTTGTTTGAGGCGTCAAAAGTGGCCCAAGGCTGTATATCATGTGCGATACTGATATTCCAAGTGTTGAAGCCAAAATGAATATTCCAGCGTAAAACACTACCCTTAGAAGGAAGCTTTGTTGTATTGACTTGACCTGTTAGGGATTTGTTATATGACTTAAGCTGCATAGGGAAGTGAACGCTTACCCCTGTATGAATACGCCAAAAAGCATGCTTTGTTTCTGTGGCATTACGCCAACGCAACTCCAAAGGTATAGCCAGGGACTGCATCCGCAAGTAATTTTGTTGATACTCATTTTCAATTAGCGTTGCGTTACTACTGTTCCCTGATTGTGCAAACAAAGTATTGTTATATAGGGTTGATTGATCAAAGCCTAAACCGACGCCAACTGCTAAAGTGCGTTGACTGTTTATGGGCATATCGCGTATAAACCCAATTGAAAAAGCGTAAGAAAGTTTGTTTTGAATAAGGGTGCCTGGTGCATCTGAAAAGTAGGGATATGCAATGCTCAAGTAAACCTGGTCTTCCCTAAATGTAGGCGTCTTTTCCTGCGCACAAACTGAGCCAACAGCCATCAGAAACAATATGCTGTAAATGTGTTTCATTCCTTAAATATAAATCAAAAAAAAACACCCTTCGCACAATAGGGCTGCGCAACTAAGGGTGTTCTGTTTGAAATTTTAAAACTACTTTAGGTTTTGCGTATAATCACCATTACGCGTGGTGTAGTTTATTTTTAATGCATTGACCTTTCTGAGCTCTTGTTTAATATCCGTGATTAGTCCCATATTGGTTTCTCCATCCACTTTGAGCGCAGTAGTAAGTACGTTCTGAAGCTCTTGGCGTTTTGAAGCGCGCTCAGCTAGGATAAAGGCACCTACATCTGCTACAGTAGCAAACTTATCATTCAACTGAATTTTGGGCTGGGTACCAAACTTATCTTGATAACGGTCACTAGGCTTTCCAGCATAAATATACATCACACGATCTTTCTTATCTAGCTTTTGTACTTGGTCTGCAGCTGGAAGCGTATTGGCAACCATTAAGGTACTGTCGCGCATCACGGTAGCAACCATAAAAAAGAACAATAACATAAAAACAATATCTGGCAAAGATGCTGTAGAAATTGCAGGTAACTCACCGCCTTTTTTCTTTTTGAACTTAGACATATTAATTTGTTTTAGAGGGTTCAGCTTCAGACAGCTTCTGAGGAAAGAGCAATTTAACTTCAGCCAACTTGGGCTTTAGTGCTTCTTTTTCAGAAGTTGAGGTTCTTGGATCAGAGTATTTTCGATCGGCTTCTACAAAACTTAATCCCAAATTAGGATTTAATCGTGCAAACTCGCGGTTTCGAAGTACATTATAAGCTGCTACGAGCTCATTTTGTACTGCGATGTAAACCTTATAATCTGTTTCACGATCATTTTTCAATGAAATAACAGCTTTCTCAGGGTTGTCAGAGGAAGCTTTATCACGAGCGCCTTGACAAAAATCACAGGCGTCTTCGCCTTTGCCTCCGCCATTGTCTAAAAAAGCAACAGCAGCTTCACGTAATTCGCTGATATCCATAGGTTTTTCCTCGACAAGTAAGTCGTTGTTTTTGTTTACTACCACCGTAAAGATGTTGCGCTCTTTAATAATTGGTGGATCAACAACATCTTCCATTGGAGGCAACTTTCGATTCAAACCAGAATCTGTTTCAATCGTAGTAGTTACCAGAAAGAAAATCAATAATAAGAATGCGATATCGGCCATGGACCCTGCATTCACTTCGGGTGCAGATCTTTTTGCCATAACGTATTATTTAAAAAATCGCTTAACGCCAGAATAGAGCATCGCACCAATAGCAACTATTGCTAGTATATAAAAGGTGCGCAGTCCAGCTCCCACCCAACGCGAGCCAGAGGCAGACAATACTTCTCCATCCTTCATAGGGGTTTCAACGCCTTCAGAAAGTAAAAAAGAAAGTAAGACAACTGCTGCAAAAGCAGCTACGGAAATACCTGCTTTTTTAAGTTTAGCAGCGTTTGAAGCCAAGCTAGCAAAGGATGAGACTAGTGTAATAAGAACAGTTACAATTAGTATAAGTAAGGCCAAGCTAATCATCGGGGATACCGAAGAAAAATCTCCAGCTAATCCAGCCATTTCAATAGCATCATCACCTTTGCGTAATATGATAACTTGTAAAACCAAGCCAATCACACCTAGTGCCAACACTACATATTTGGTAATTTTTTGAATATCCATAATATGGTTGTTTTATGAATTATTTTTGGTTCGCTGCAAGAAGATCTATCAAAGTAATAGACGCATCTTCCATATCATTTACAATACTGTCAATTTTTGCAATGATGTAGTTGTAAAATATTTGTAAAATAATAGCAACAATTAAACCAAACACTGTTGTAAGTAGTGCTACTTTAATACCACCTGCTACTAGTGAAGGCTGCATATCCCCAGCAGCTTCAATTTTATCAAATGCTTGAATCATACCAATTACAGTACCCATAAATCCAAGCATAGGGGCAAGTGCAATAAAGAGTGAAATCCAAGATACATTCTTTTCAAGCTGACCCATTTGCACACCGCCATAAGCGACAACTGCTTTTTCGGCATTCTCTACGCCTTCGCCTGAACGGTCAAGACCTTGGTAGAAAATAGAAGCTACAGGTCCTTTGGTATTACGGCAAACCTCTTTTGCAGCCTCAACACCACCTGATCCAAGCGCCTCTTCAACAGAAGCAGTCAATTGTGCGGTATTGGTGGTTGATAAGTTTAAAAATATAATGCGTTCTATAGCAATGGCAAGACCAAGGATTAAACACAAAAGAACGATGCCCATAAATCCTGGGCCACCTTCAATAAATCTCTTCTTAAGTTCTTGAGTAAAGCCCGCTTTTTGAGGGGCATCTTGGGGCTGTTCCTGAGCCATTTCAGCAGGAGTTTCGCTGGCAAATTCTGTTTCTTGAACAGCCAGTGAATCAGTTTCCTGCGCAATAGCTGTTGCTGCAGATGCCATTAAGCAAAGCAATAAGACGGTAAGGGTAAAAAAACGTTTCATTTAAAGAGTATTTCGAAATTTAAATTAGATTATTTTGTAATGTTCGCTAAATATATAAAAAAACATATACATAGACAGCAGAGAGGAAGGGATTCGAACCCTCGATTCCGCGATAACGGAATACACACTTTCCAGGCGTGCGCCTTCGACCACTCGGCCACCTCTCTAAGTTTGGTGTAAATATCGAAAAAAAACTCCCCTAAAAAAATTTATATCCCAAACAAGTTTTTAGCGTTTTCGCTGGTCTGCTTGGATACTTGCCTCAAGCTGACATCATGGGCTAATGCCACTTTTTGAGCCACATGACTAATGAAAGCCGATTCGTTTCGCTTTCCACGAAAGGGCACGGGTGCCAAATAAGGGGCATCGGTTTCAAGTACAATATGCTCCAATGGAATCTCAGCAACTGTTTGTGCAAGACCACTGTTTTTAAACGTAACCACGCCGCCAATGCCCAACAGCATATTGAAGCCTATAGCACGATGCGCTTGTGAGAGATCCCCTGTAAAACAATGAAAAATTCCACGAAGGCGGTTGTCCTGAAGGCTTTCCAGTACTTCAAATATTTCGTCAAATGCTTCACGGCAGTGAATAACAATTGGTAAATTGTAATCCAACGCCCAAGCTATTTGTTTGGCAAATGCCTGCTGTTGTTCTTTTTGAAAACTCTTATCCCAATACAAATCCATCCCTATTTCTCCAACTGCAACAAACGAATGCGTTGCCAATTGTTGGTGCACATGTGCCAACTCTTCTGCAAGATTTTCACCAACATGTGTGGGGTGCAGCCCCATCATAAGATGAATGCTATCCGGATAATCACGCTTTAGGCTGTGCATGATAGCCGTGGTTTCGGAATCAATAGCGGGTAACACAAACTGCTCAACGCCAGCGTCCATGGCCCGTTTTATCATGTCAGAACGGTCAGTATCAAATTCAGAAACGTAAAGATGTGTATGCGTATCGATTAACATAAAGCAAAAATACACCAATCCCTGTATCTTTACAGCATGAATTACAGCTTATCTACTTTATTAAAGCGCAAAAGCTATGTGCGTATACCACTAAAAAAAGTTGCTTCTGGTCATTATATATGTACGGTAATCCTCAATGAAGTTTCGGGAGACTTAATTGTTGATACAGGTGCCTCACATACCTGCGTGGCATGGGACAAAGAAGCTTATTTTAAACTCAATGCCCAAGAAACCGAACAACAAGCTGCATCGGCCAGTAGCACCAAAATGGAAACGCGCCATAGCCATGAGAATGTGCTTAAAATAGGTAAGTGGACAGGTCAACAACTTGAAATCGTCTTATTTGATATGACAAGTGTAAATAGCGCCTTAGAACAACTGGGCGTAAACCCAGTAGATGGCATTCTGGGAGCTGATGTATTCGAAGTAACTAAAGCCGTTCTTGATTATAACAGAAATGGACTTTACCTAAAAATCAAAAGATAGCTAAGACGGTCTTCCCAAGGCGTCTTTTTTAGATGCTGTAATCCTAACGGGTTTTAAATACGCTGGGGCAAAGCTATGGATGTTTGCGAATTGCTTTTTTTTTAAAGCCTCAAACGCCAATGCAGGCATGGCAACAGCAGATGGATAGCTTGAAACAAACTTCCAATTGGAGTTTGAAGGCAGTATGTCTTTGGTTTTTTCAGCGCCTGTGCCCACAAAACAAAGT
>JBDQNA010000073.1:0-6258 GCA_040261965.1 Flavobacteriaceae bacterium | reverse complement strand
GTACCAGTGGTACTAAGAAAAGTGTAGCTATTGGCAACGAGGATATTTGGGTGCTTCGCTTAGACGCACGTGGAAAAGTATTATGGGAACACACCCTTGGTGGGTTGCGCAAAGACACCTGCAAGGCCATGGAAGTAACCAGTGAAGGGCTTTGGTTACTAGCTTATAGCAACTCTCAAGCACTTCACGGACAGGCGCAGGTCGTTTTTCTAGATCACAAGGGAAACACCCAGCACGAATTTTTCTTTGGTGATGTTCCTACAGAACCAGCAGGGATTGCTCAAACAAAGGCGGGGCATCTTGTGATAAGCGGAAGTGTTGGGAATTTGGAAAACGAAGAAACGGATTATTGGGCACTGGCTTTTGACATAGAGGGGCGCATACTGCACGAACAGCGGTTGGACTTAGGCAAACAAGACCGCGTCACCAAAATGGCTGCCTTAGCTGATGGGCAACTGGTGCTAAGTGGATTTAGTATAGGCAACGAAACCTTAAAGGAAGACTATACCCTTGTAAGCTTTAGCCCTACGGCCAAGCTACATTGGCATAAGCAGTTTCAGGCCAATGCGGACGACCGTCTAAAGCAAGTGGTAGCTACGCGCGACAAGGTATTGCTATTGGCGGGCACGTCCAACTCCATGGCGGCATACGACAAAACCGTAGCTACCAAGGGGCATACTGATTATTGGATATTAAAAACAGCTGAGGTTAAACGCTACACGGGTAAAGACGGTTTTGCTGATGAAAATGGAGCCTTTCAAAGGGAGACACTATTTTTATCGAAAAACCTAAATTGTTAAACAGCAATACGTTAAAAATAGTTTTTGAAGAGCCTGATTATATCATTTTAAAGAGAGTAATTGACTCGAACAAGTTAGGGGATTTTGTAAAGCAAAAAATAGATGAAAAAACGTATTACCCTTCCTATCTAAAGAGAAAAAATTACTGGGAAAAATATGGAATGCTTCCTGAAAATGGAGATTTTGAAAATCCACCAAAAATGAATAAATCTAGCAATCCCCCTGGCGTGCGTTTGTAAGGCATGGTCATAAACCAGCCTTATGCGCGGTTCTTGCTTTCTTTAGTTGGCACCCTACCCTGATTGCCCATGCCGTCCATATCGAGAACATCAACAGCTGTGGGACGTTCTTTTTTACGGGACGCATGTTGCTTAGAAATAATTCCAATCAAGAAAAACGTATACACCAGTACTATGCCCAGTCCAATAAAAAACATAATGCTATTTGTCATCTTTCCGTCTTTGTCTGATGGCTATGGCAAATCCCAAAATGGTTATGGGCCAAAGTCCTACGTAAATGCCCTCTAACTCGTTTCCCGTAAACCAAAGGTATACCGAATACACAAAGCTGAGAAAAGCCAATATAATAGGATAATACGTGTTTAAAAATTTCATAGCATGAATTTAATACGCTACAATTTACTTAAATTTTAATTAAGTCATATTTCTATAGCTATACCACAAAAAAAAACACCCCAAGATTCTGTTCACAAACAGAAGCCGGAGGTGTCTTAAAAAAGGGTATTCTAAATTACTCTGCGTCTGGAGCTACCGCCATCATTATGCCCATAGCATCGCCGTAATCACCACCGTTGATGATACGTCCTGCATCGTCAAAAGTCATGTAGTGATAAAACTTAGCCGCAAAAGATTTTCCCGATGCTACGCTAGTGCCACGCCACGTGCCATAGGTCCGCACACTTCCGTTGGGAAGGTTGGTTTCTGGATCTACACCCGGCAAAAAGTTTTCGGGCGTATACGTAATATCATCCATAGCAGCATGCCATCCGCCCATATAGGCCAGCACTTCTGCTTTGGTAGTCATGAGCTCCATCCCGTAGAAGGCGCCTTGGTATTCTACTTCTTCAGCAAACATTCCAGATATGGCTTCCATATCCTCTGCTTCAAATGCCGAAAACCACGTTTTGGCGAGATCAACATTCTTGTCAAATGCAGGGTTTGGGTTTTTGTGTACACGAAACCAAGAGAAGGGCTGTTGTAAAAATTAAAAGTATTTGTTTCATTTTGCTTTGATTAATTGTTCCACAATTTACAAAAAAATCAAATCTGAAGAAACGCATTACTGCATTGGAAATAAAAGATTTGCGCTATGGCTTATTTGCACGCTCCAGTTGTCCACGACAATACACCTGCAGCACCAGCAACACAGGCATTGCTGTAGGTCTCATCATCACAACCACAAACAGGCATATAGTCCATGGTACAAACAGCATCGGGCGTTGGTTCGGTAAGGCAATCTGTATTGACGACAGTTACATCGTCATTAGTACATGTAAACGACAGCGTTAACAAGGTAAAACACAAGGCTGATATTATTTTTTTCATAACGCTAATTTAGAAGAATATAGTTAGGGATGAATGTGCTTTATGGTTGGTTTTTGATACGGTTGAAAAGGTTGTTTTAGCAGACTTCCTACCCTACTGTTTTCAGCTTCGTTTGGGAAAACATCCACGCCATATACAATCTCGGAGGCAGCCAAGTTTTTATACGTGCCTAACAAACGATCCCAAATCGCAAAAATATTACCAAAGTTGCTATCGGTATAAGGCAAGACATAATGGTGGTGTACCTTGTGCATATGTGGCGTTACCAGTACATAACTGAGCCATACGTCCAGTTTGTTGGGCAACTTGATGTTGGCGTGATTAAACTGGCTTAAAACCACCGACAGGGATTGATAGAGCATCACCACACCAATGGGGGCACCCAATAGAAAAACAGCCAGAAGTGTAAAGGTAAAACGCACCAAACTCTCTAAGGGATGATGACGGTTGGCCGTAGTTGTGTCGACATGGTGATCGGAATGATGTACCAAATGCACCATCCATAAGGGCTTTATTCTGTGTTCAACCCAGTGGGCCAAATACGCCCCTATAAAATCCAAAAGCAATACACCCAAGACCACATACAACCAAAACGGCATGGCAAACATTTGCAACAGACCAAAAGCGTTAGCCTGTGTCCAATCAGCAGTATTTAACAGCAAAAACGCCAAGAAAAAGTTAACCAAAACCGAAGTCGCTGTGAAAAAAAAGTTGGGCCAAGCATGAGGCCATTTTTTGTAGTGCAAACTGCGAGTGGGCACCAGTCCCTCTATCAACCAAAAGAGCGTAATCCCGCCCACCAGTATGATACTGCGATGAAGCGAAGGAATGGTTTCAAAGTATTGGACGATGTTCTCCATGATCCAAATATATTGATTTTAGACTACTGACCGTTTAACATACGCTGCACAGTTTCCAGTGTGGTCAGTAATTTTATCTTGTGTACTGAGTCGATAAACTGTCCATTTCAAGTTTTGCTTGAAGAACTTCGATGAGTTCAGCTACGGATTGATCGGATTGAATCATTGATAATAATTTGAAATCAAAATTAAAACAATTAGGCTTATGAGTTGATATAAAAGCAAGTTTGTACTTTTACAGAGATTTACAATTCATGAGACCATTTAAATCTGCCATAAAAACAAGCAAAGCGAGTTATAAAGAAAACTACGCCGAGATGGAAAAACTGGTGCAAGAATTGCATCAACTCCTAAAAAGCAGTCAAGCACAAGGGACAGATGCGTCCATTACACGTGCACGAAAGCGTGGAAAGCTTTTGGCGCGTGAACGCATTACCATGCTGCTGGACAAAGACAGTCCGTTCCTTGAACTCATGCCACTAGCAGGACTTACGCACGAAGGCGGTTTTGGTCCTGGAGGTACCACAGTTGCAGGGATAGGCTACGTAAACAAGCGTTTGTGTTTGATCAATGCAAACTTGGGTACACGCAAAGGCGGAGCTGTAGACTATGCGACTAGCCTCAAGGTATTGCGACTTGGCGAAATTGCCTTAGAAAACAAATTACCTACCATTAATTTGGCAGAAAGTGGTGGTGCTAATCTCCCCGACCAAGACCGTGTATTCAACAATTACGGTGCTTCTTTTAGAGAAATGTCCAGACGCTCTAAATTGGGAATTCCTACCATATCCGTGGTCTTTGGAAATGCCACCGCTGGGGGTGCTTATGTTCCCGGCATGTCAGACTATACCATCATGCAAAAGGATGCTGCAAAAGTGTTTTTGGCTGGACCGCCACTAGTAAAGATGGCCACCAACGAAATTGCCAACGACGAAGAGCTTGGTGGAGCCAACATGCACAGCCGTATTTCTGGAGTTGCCGACTTTTTGGCCGAGGATGAACAAGATGCGATCAGCATTGCAAGAGACGTGGTCAAGACTTTGAAACCTCCAAGACCTTATGCTGCCCCACAGAAACCCGTTGTACCACCAAGATACAGTGCAGATGAGTTGTTGGGTATTGTGCCAGCTAACCTCAAAAGAGCTGTAGACATTAGAGAGGTCTTAATTCGAATTGTGGACAATTCCGAGTTTACGGAGTTTAAAACCAACTATGGTATTACCATGGTGTGTTGCTGGGCCAACATAAATGGCTACCCGGTAGGTATTATTGCTAACAATGGGGTTATTTTTGCCGAGTCGGCACAAAAAGCCACGCAATTTATTCAACTGGCTAATAAATCCAATACTCCCCTCCTATTTGTACACAACACTACGGGGTTCATGGTAGGTAAACAATACGAACAAAATGGAATGATCAACAGCGGTGCGCAACTGATACACGCCGTTTCAGGAAGTACAGTACCCCATATTAGTTTGCTGATTGGCAATTCTTATGGTGCTGGAAATTACGCTATGTGTGGACGTTCTTTTCAACCTCGCTTTCTATTCTCCTACCCCAATGTACAATCTGGCGTTATGGGCGCTGAGCAATTGTCGGGTGTGATGGAAATTGTCAGACGACAGTCTGCAGCCTCACTCAATAAAAAAGTGGATGAAAAAGCACTCAAAAAAGCCAAAGACACCATGTATCAAGATGCGAAGCAAAAAGCTAGCGTTTGGCATGCTACTTCAGAACTTTGGGATGATGGGGTGATAGATCCGCGTGATACACGCAAATACCTAAGCCTGTGTTTGGCTACCGTTTATAACGAAAACATCGAGGGCAGCGATGCCTTTGGCGTATTTCGCATGTAAGCTACGCAAGGGCTTTTTGATACATACGCTCGTAGGCCGGTACAATTTTGTGCACATCAAAGCGACAAGCATATTCATAGGCCTGGTGCTTAAATACGGCTAGTTTTTCCTTATCGGACAGCAATGCAACAGCATGCTTTGCCATAGCATCTACATCACCAACAGCTGTTAGATAACCCGTTTCGCCATGAATGTTTACTTCGGGCAGTCCACCTGTATTGGTAGAAATAACAGGCGTGGCAGCTGCCATAGCTTCCAAGGCAGCCAGTCCAAAACTTTCGGTTTGTGAGGGCAACAACAAGAGGTCTGAGTAGCATAAAATTTTACTGACTTCGTTTGTTTTTCCATAAAAAACAACATCTTTCCAAACATTCAATTCTCGGCAGCGGTTTTCCGCAGCCAAACGGTCTGGGCCATCGCCAACCATCAGGAGTTTAGCAGGCATCTGTGCACGAACCATTGCAAACGTTTCAATAACATCCAATACGCGCTTTACAGGTCTAAAGTTACTTACATGCGTAAGTATGACCTCGTCGGCTGCAGCTACAGATCCACGCGAACAATTCACGCGAATATTATCATATCGGGAAATATTGATAAAATTGGGTACCACATGGATTTCCTTATGCACATCAAACAGGCTAAAGGTATCGCTCCGTAGGTCTTTTGAAACAGCCGTTACCACATCAGAATTATTGATACTAAAGGTAACAGCAGGCTTATAAAATGGATGACTACCAACCAACGTAATGTCCGAACCGTGAAGGGTGGTCACCAAAGGAATGTTTATGCCGTTTTCTTTAAGCATTTGCTTGGCCATATAGGCAGCATAAGCGTGTGGGATAGCATAGTGGACATGCAGCAGCTCGATTTGATGTAATTTTACCATCTCCACCAGCATGCTTGAAAGTGCTAATTCGTAGGGCTGAAAATGAAATAGCGGATAGCGTGGCACATGTACCTCGTGAAAGTGAATATTCCCTGCCAAAGACTGCAAACGCACCGGCTGTTTATAGCTTACAAAATGCACCTCATGGCCTCTTTCGGCCAAGGAGATACCCAATTCTGTAGCCACTACCCCACTTCCACCATAGGTTGGGTAACAAACAATCGCTATTTTCATATTGAAAAGGGTTTAGTGGACAGGTTTTCTAAAACTTGCATCAAACAAAAGTAT
>JBDQNA010000134.1:0-3203 GCA_040261965.1 Flavobacteriaceae bacterium | reverse complement strand
GTTTTAGCGCTTCTTAGTTATGTATTCAAAGACCCCCTACTTCCTTTTGTTAACCCAACAGTACCCATTAAATTTATTTTAGGCGCACTGGTATTGATGGTCGGATTAGGCACCCTAATTGGACTTATTCCAGCACAAAGAGCCGTTAGTATCAAACCCATAGACGCATTAAGAGAAGAATAATAAACCCTTTTACCATGAAAATAATCAAATATATTATCATCGCATTTCTTGTTTTTGGAGTGCTTTTTTCTGCAGCATATTTTGCAAAAACCAACAGCAAGTCTTCTGTATCCTACGAAACAGAAAAGCTGTTCAAAACCACTATTGAAAAAGAAACGGTTATCACAGGAAAAATCATACCCGAAGATGAGGTAGAAGTAAAGCCTCAAATAGGGGGGATTATTGACCAAATTTTTGTTAAAGAAGGGGATAAGGTTACTACGGGTGATCTGATTGCTCGAATTAAAGTGGTGCCCAACGAACAAAACTTAAATGCGGCTAGAGGCCGTCTTAAAAAGGCACAAATTGCTTTGGAAACACGTACTAAAGATTTTGCGCGCAATAAAAAACTATATGACAAGGGAATTATTGCCAATGCAGAATTTATAGGAATTGAATTGCAATACAATCAAGCCAAGCAGGACGTGCTTAATGCAAAGAGCGATTTGCAAATTATTCGCGAAGGTTCTATCGGCGGTTCAAGCGCAGCCAACACAGATATAAGAGCAACCGTTCCAGGAACAGTTCTTGAAATTCCTGTCAAAGCAGGCGACCAAGTAATTGAGTCTAACAGCTTTAATTCAGGTACTACCATTGCTGCAATTGCAGACTTGTCAAAAATGATTTTTGAAGGTAAAGTAGATGAGGCAGAGGTTGCCTCCCTTCAATTGGGCACTGCGCTTAAGGTAAGTCTTGGTGCAGTTGAAGACCAAGAGTTGAATGCTATTTTAAAATTCATTGCACCAAAAGGCACGGAAGAACAAGGAGCTGTTCAATTTAAAATTGAAGCTGACATGTTGCTTAATGACAGCATAGTAGTGCGTGCAGGTTACAGTGCAAACGCTTCCATTGTTTTAGAGCGTAAAGAAGATGTGCTCGCACTGCGTGAGGCACTCTTACAGTTTGACCGCAAGACACAAGCGCCTTATGTCCAAATTATGACAGGGGATCAAAAGTTCGAGCGTAGAGATGTGAAACTTGGCGTATCAGACGGAGAAAATGTAGAAATACTTGAAGGAGTTGAAGAAGCAGATGATGTCAAAGTATGGAACCGGACAGAGGAGTTAAAGGATGACAATAAAAATACAGATACCGATGAAGATGATGCCTAAATACCTATCCATAGTGTGCTTTACATTGTTTGCATATAGCTATGGGCAGCAATCTGCGCCTTGGACATTGGAAGCAGCCGTAGAACACGCGGTTAAAAACAACCTACAAATTCGAGCAGCTTACCTAGATGTGATGGATGCCGAAACCTATAAAAGCCAAGCCGTTGGCAATTTTTTGCCTTCGTTGAATTTGTCTGCGGGTCATTCGTGGAATATTGGTTTAAACCGAAACTTAACAACAAACTTGTTGGAAGATTTGACCAATCAATTTTCGAGTGGCGGTCTGGACATGAGTTTGGTTATTTACAATGGACGTCGGAATGTGTATCAACTCATGAGCGCAAATTTGGGTGTCTTGGCCCGGAAATATCAGCTTGAGGACATGAAGGAAGACGTGATGCTTTTGGTGGTAAATAGCTTTTTACAAGTGGTATTCAGTAAGGAAAATTTAGCTGTGCAAAACAACCTACTTGAAGTTGCCAAGACAGAACTTGAACAAACCGAAACTCTCGTGGATGCAGGTGTACTACCCAAAGGAGAACTGTTCGAATTGCAAGCGACTTTAGCCTCTCAAGAGCAGCAAGCCGTAGCGGCATCTAATAATTATGAAATCGCACGTATTTCTCTTGCCCAGTTGCTGTTGATTGATGAGTATAAAAACTTTTCTATTGCTGAAACCAATTATGACATGGTTGCAGCTACAATTTTAGATAAATCTCCAAAGGAGTTATTTCAAAAAGCCTTGGAATCTAGGAACGATATTATGTTGGCGAAAACCAATGTTGAAATCGCACAAACCAATCTCAAGACCGCCAAATCGGCTTATCAGCCTACATTGACAGGATATTATGGATACAGCTCCCGTATTTCTTATGCGGATAGATTGGTCGCTACAGGTACTTACTCGACATATCCAATTGGGGTAGTTTATGGAACAGGACAACAAGTGATCGCCGCTAGTCCAGATACCGAAGTAGCCAAGCACTTGCCACTTGGCGATCAATGGAGACAAAACGACGGTCATAATTTTGGGTTCAATTTGAGAATCCCCATTCTGAATGGATTGGCAGTAAAGAACAATGTGCGTCGCAACAAGGTGAGTGTGGAACGCTCAAATACGCTGTTGTCTCAGCAAAAACAAGACTTAGAACGTACCATTCAACAGTCTTATGCAGATGCCAAAGGAGCCATTATTGCCTATGAAGCAGCACAAAAAACCACCCTTGCAAGAAAGCAAGCCTATGAATATGCGCAAAACCGTTTCAGTAATGGGGCTACTACATCTCTAAATTTTTCTCAAGCAAAACAGCGTTATGATGCTGCAATATCTGCCGAACTCCAAGCAAAATTTGATGCAATTTTTAAGATTAAAGTTTTAGAGTTTTACTTTGGCATACCCCTAACGCTCTAAAGTAGTATTTTTGCCTCGTGGCAAATATCCTACATATCGAAACATCTTCAGCGCAGTGTGGCGTAGCCCTTGCTCATAACGCCAATGTTGTTGGGAAAAGAGAGGTGTTGGAAAGCGGTTTCACACACGCCAAACAGTTACACATATTAATTGATGAGATCTTGGATGAATGTGCCCTTTCTCCAGATCAATTAGATGCCGTTGCTGTTAGTTCTGGCCCAGGCTCTTTCACGGGATTGCGTATTGGATGTGTTGCGGCCAAAGGACTCTGTTTTGCCCTAGACATACCGCTTATCGCACTCCCTACCTTACAAATTTTAGCCGCACCTCATATAAAAAATAGCAAGGTGATATCGTTACTCGATGCGCGCAGAGATGAAGTATACGCCGCTGTTTATGATAAAGGAGGTGAAATGAAAACAGAAGTTCATGCACATGTTTTAACTCCAAACTCATTT
>JBDQNA010000078.1:0-5995 GCA_040261965.1 Flavobacteriaceae bacterium | reverse complement strand
GTGTTAAATACACCATTCATGAAAGAGTTTAAAAAGTTTATTAGCAAAGGCAATGTTATAGAGTTAGCCGTTGGTCTTATCATGGCCACTTATTTTGGCGCTATTGTTAAATCATTGGTCAATGACATCATCATGCCACCAGTGGGAAAACTCATCGGAGGTGTCGACTTTGCCTCATTCAAATATGTAATTCAACCTGCTGTTGAAGCAGAAGGAACTGCGGAAATTGCTATCCGCTATGGCATGTTTGTAAATACCATTATCACATTCCTTATTGTAGCCCTTGCAATTTTTTTAGTGGTGAAATTCTACAACAAAATAAAAGATAGGTTTGAAACGGAAGAGGAAAAAACACCAGTTCCTCCAGCTAAACCATCTAAAGAAGAAGTATTATTGACAGAAATCCGAGACTTGCTTAAAAAAAAGTAGCTTATAACTTTTAGTTGCTTGTCCTTTGTTAAAAGAGTATTTTTGGCCTTTAAAATAAAGTGAGCCTTTATTATATGAACCGTATTCAATCCGTACTCGAGCAAGACCACAAACTACTCTCCATTTATTTTACAGCTGGTTTTCCACAATTAGAAGACACTGTTAGTATTCTTAAACAGTTGGAAGCTTCTGGAGTAGATATGATTGAGTTGGGATTGCCTTTTTCAGACCCCCTGGCAGACGGACCAACTATCCAAGAAAGCTCTACACAAGCACTGAAAAACGGCATGACAACTGATGCGCTATTTGACCAGTTAAAAGATGTTCGAGAGCATGTCAGTATTCCTCTTATAGTAATGGGATATTTTAATCCTATGATGCAATATGGTGTGGAACGCTTTTGTAAACGCTGTAAAGAAGTGGGTATCGATGGACTTATCGTACCAGACCTTCCCGTAGATATATATCATGAGCAATATCAAGACTTGTTCCAACAGTACGGACTGCTAAATATGTTTTTGATTACACCACAAACACCAGAAGCTCGAATCCGCTTTATAGATGAGGTTTCAGAGGGCTTTATATATATGGTAAGTAGTGCAGCCACAACAGGTGCACAAAGCAGTTTTGGCGATACTCAAGCCGAATACTTTAAACGCATTGGTGCCATGAAGCTAAAGGCCAAACTCTTGGTTGGATTTGGAATCAGCAATGCAGAAACCTATCAAGCAGCTACCGCACATAGCAAAGGTGCCATCATTGGCTCTGCATTCATAAAACACTTGGAAACAAATGGAGCAGATAGTGTTCAAGATTTTATAAATCAAATACGTTAGTACCGATAAACTTTGTAGTTTTACATTAGAATTATTCCCCAAATCAATTCTACATATCAGCCTATTTGACTGCCCACATAGTTGTAGTGTTTTTTTAAGGGAATTCTAACCATAAAAGTAATATTCATAATGGGAAAAGGAGACAAAAAGACACGTCGAGGAAAAATTGTCAATAAAAGCTATGGTGTTAGAAGGCCAAAGGCGACGAAAAAAAGAAAGCTCAGCGCACAAAAGCAGGCACAGTAGGGTCTTTAGTTTCGGATTCACTGTAGGCATACCCATCAGCTTCAAAAGCGAGCACGTCTGCTATGGTAGTTGCGTTTTTTTCTAACAGCTGTCTTATCATCAGCCCCCTAGCCTTTTTGGCAAAGAAGGAAATAATTTTAAGCTTACCATTTTTGAAATCCTTAAAAACTGGGCTGATTACTGGGTTATTTAAAGCTTTAAAATCTACAGCATTGGCGTATTCTTTACTGGCTAAATTAACAACAAGTTCATCTGTGTTTAGCTCATTTTTCAAATGGGCCGTCAGTTTATCTTTCCAAAATGCATAAAGACTATTATTCCCATTGATACCGAATGGGGTGCCCATTTCTAAACGATAAGGCTGCATCAAATCTAAAGGCTTTAAAAAACCGTAAAGCCCAGATAGGATACGGAGATTGTTTTGTGCCACTCCAAGAGTGCTTTCATCTAGTGTATATGCATCCAATCCCGTATAAACATCACCATTAAACGCAAACACAGCCGGGCGTGCATTGTTGGCATTAAAAGGGGTTTCAAAATCTTGATTTCGTTCCCAGTTTATGGAAGCCAATTTTTCTGAAATACCCATAAGCGCCTGTAAATCAATTGGTTTTTTTAACCGGAGTGCAGTATTTAACGCTTTAGCGTCATCTAAAAATACAGGCTGGCTACTTTCGGCAGTTGGAAGGGGACTTTTGAAGTCGAGTGACTTGGCTGGAGAAATAAGAATTTTCATCACTATTTTTTTTTAAAAATACAATACTACATTCAAGTTTTCAACTTAGACCTATAAGATAAACTGATAGTACAATTAGGAATTGCCTAAGTGTTGATGTTGGGCATAGTTGCGCCACTTTTCAATCGCACCTTCAAAGTCATCAGGTAAGGGCGCCATAAAAGACATTTTTTTCTTTGTTTCGGGATGCACAAACCCAAGGGTTTGGGCGTGTAGTGCTTGGCGTGGCAACTGCTTAAAGCTATTGTCAACAAACTGCTTATACTTGGTAAACGTAGTGCCCTTTAAAATTTTATCTCCACCATAGCGTCCATCATTGAATAAGGTATGGCCTATGTGCTTCATATGTGCTCTAATCTGATGTGTTCGTCCTGTTTCGAGGACACACTTTATCAATGTCACATAGCCAAAACGTTCCACAACCTCGTAATGAGTAATGGCAGGCTTGCCTTGATCTCCATCAGGAAATACGGTCATTAGCAGCCTGTTTTTTGGATCACGACCCAAATGACCATTTACTGTTCCTTGTTCGTTTTTAACGTCACCCCAAACAAGTGCCAAATATTGACGCTCAGAAATTTTATCGTGAAATTGCTGAGCCAGATGCGCCATAGCTTTATCTGTTTTAGCCACTACTAAAAGTCCGGAAGTATCCTTATCAATACGATGAACCAACCCGGGTCGATTATTGCTGTTTTTAGGTAGCTTATCGAAATGATAAATAAGACCGTTAATTAGGGTCCCCGTATAATTACCATGCCCAGGGTGCACCACCCTACCAGCATCTTTATTAACGACCAAAAGGCTGTCATCTTCGTAAACAATATCAAGGGGCATCTCTTCTGGCACTAGTAAATCGTCATGTGGTGGATGTGCCAGAAAAACACGAACAACATCTCCCGCCTTTACCCGATAGTTAGACTTAACCGCTTGGTCATTTACTTGTATATAACCTGCTGTTGCTGCCTGCTGTATTTTATTACGTGTGGCATTTTCAATGCGGTTCATTAAAAACTTATCTACCCGCAAGGGCTCTTGACCAGCATCCGCACCAAAAGAATAATGCTCGTGAAGGACGTCTAAATTGTTATCTTGATTCATAATTATTCTACAGGTTTTTTACCGTTGCCCAATACCAAATCTATTCGAGATGTTTTGGGAAGTTTATCGCCAGGTGCGATAGGAGCTTGATCATATCGCAATTGCAAGACCATGTCCTTTCCAATATTATCCTGATATAAAATTTCACCTATTTCCAAACCAACTGCACGAAGGGTTGACTCGGCAGATCGCCGTGTGATTTGAATAACGTCGGGTAGTATCACCTCGTTAAAGTTTGCAGGATTCAGGGTTAAATATATTTTTCTGTTTTTTTTGACTAATTCACCTGCAAGCGGAGTTTGCTCAATGACAGCAAAAGGGACGTAGGCAGGATTAAATCTTGCAGAATCGATGACTTCATAATTAAGGTCTTGGTCTTGCAAGAGACCTTTTGCATCAGTAATCGTCAAGCTATGTAAGTCGGGAACTTCAATAAAATTTCCTTGTCGGGTATGCCAATTGAGTCCATAAAAAGTCAGTAGCAACAGTGCTGTAATAGCGATTAACACCAAAAGCAAGTTCCAAAAAAAAGCTCTGCTAAATAAAAAACGTAAGAAGTGAAGCATAATATGTTTCAATGAAGTCCAAAAATAATGATATTTGCCGTATGAAAAAGCACATTGCTGTAGTAATGGGCGGAACTACATCCGAGCATGCTATTTCCCTGAAGAGTGGAACGGTTGTTATCGACAACATTCCTGATGATATTTTCGATGTAAAACCCGTCATTATAAGTGCTGAAAGCTGGACTGTAATGCACAAGGGCTACGAGCTGGTGTTAAATCAAACTGATTTTTCTTATCAATATGAAGGTCGGAAATATGTTTTTGATGCTGTTTTTATTGCCGTTCATGGAGCGCCAGGCGAAAATGGCGTCCTTCAAAAAGTTTTAGACAAGGCAAAAGTGCCTTACACAGGCTGTTCCGCAGCGGTATCTGAACTGACTTACAACAAGCATAAAACTTTAGAAAAACTTCAACCACACGGGATCGCTATGGCTAAAAACACCATTATTGATTCCAATTCGGATTGGAACAGCAAAACACTAGCTTCAAATATAGGACTACCCTGCTTTGTAAAGGCCAACAAGGCCGGCAGCAGCTTTGGCGTTGTCAAAGTCAACAAACTGGAAGAAATGTCAGCAGCCATAAAAACGGCACTGGCGGAAGACAATGAAGTATTGATTGAAAGCTACTTATCTGGAACTGAAGTTTCTATTGGCGTAATCGAATATAAAGGAAACGTTCAGGTTTTGGCCCCTACTGAAATTATTACCCACAGCGATTTCTTTGACTATGCTGCAAAATATGAGGGTAAATCTGAGGAAATTACCCCTGCAAGGTTAACGCCTGTACAATTGCAAAACCTTAATGCAGCAGCTCAAAAAATATTTAACATCTTGGGGGTAAAGGGTATCAGCAGAAGTGATTTTATTTTTAAGGGTGACACACCTTACTTTCTCGAACTCAACAGCATTCCTGGCTTGACAGCACAGAGCTTACTGCCTATGCAAGCCAAACATGCAGGCATCGCATTGGGGGATTTGATTGTGGACATGATCAACAGCTGTCTAAAAAATAATACCTTTGAAGCATGAAGCGTGCATTATTTCCTGGGTCTTTTGATCCTTTTACTGTTGGACACCTTGACATTGTTGAGCGCGGGGTTAAGATTTTTGATGAGATTGTCATTGGAATTGGAAAAAACAGTGAAAAGAAATATATGTTTTCATTGGAACAGCGCCTTGCTTTTATCAATACCTGCTTCGAGCACAACTCACGCATAACAGTTGCTACTTACGATGGACTAACAATTGATTTTTGTCGTGAAATTGAAGCGGAATTCATTTTACGTGGTGTACGCAACAATGGTGATTTTGAATTTGAAAAAGCCATCGCCAGAACCAATAGACATTTGTCAGATATTGAAACTGTTTTTCTGCTAACCTCCGCAGAAACCTCTTATATTAGTAGTAGTATTGTTCGTGAACTTATTCGCAATAACGGAGATTACAGCACTTTTATTCCGCCCCAAATAAAGCTTCCATAAGGTTCGATTTGTCGAACAAATCCTCAATGTTTGGGTACGTCTTTTTGATTGCTTTGGCTATTTTGCTTTTGTTTTTCCAAGTAGCCTTGGTAATATCCTCTGTGATCTCTGGTGTTAAAACTCCCTTGTAACTAGTCTTCATAAAAAACCAATGGGTTTCTTTTAGTTGATAGCGGTTGTTTCGCTTAAAAATGTGGTAAGTGACACCTGCCAGTTTCCTTACTTTGATTTTTTTAACTCCTGTTTCTTCTTTTACTTCACGCTTGGCAGCACCCTCAAGACTTTCTCCCTTATCAACTTTTCCCTTGGGCAGGTCCCATCTTTTTTTCCGATAAATAAACAAAAGTTTGCCATCTTCATGTTGCACTACACCACCAGCAGCAATGGTGACGGGTAGCTTTTTTTTAAATCCACTCAAAAGTTTTTTGGGATTGTCATGCGTTAGGTAAAGTCGCTTGACACGTGTCGTGCGAATGATGCGTATGATATTTTTGAAGGGGGTGGATTTTAAGGGCAAGACTTTTACTCCTTTACCTTTTGGGGCAGTTGAAGTGAGGATTATCTCCTTTTGATTGACAAAAACTTTATACATTTGCGC
>JBDQNA010000062.1:0-6915 GCA_040261965.1 Flavobacteriaceae bacterium | reverse complement strand
GATTATTGCTCCGCTGAATGCACAGCAAGAGGTGGTTTTTCTTGATTTTGGGGATGAAAAAGCATTATCAGAAACCGTATCAAAAGGCGATGTCTGTGCCGTAATCATTGAAGCAATTCAAGGGGTTGGCGGTTTGGATATGCCTACTGAAAAATTCATGAAAGTGGTGGAAGAAAGTTGTCGTAAAAACAACACCTGTCTTATAGCAGATGAAGTGCAATCTGGTTTTGGACGCTCGGGAAAATTCTTCGCCTTTCAACACTACGGCATTACACCCGATATAATTTCAATGGCCAAAGGCATGGGCAACGGCTTCCCAGTTGGAGGTATTTTGGTACATCCCAATATCAAACCTTGGTATGGGATGCTGGGAACAACCTTTGGCGGCAACCACCTAGCCTGTCAGGCGAGCTTGGCCGTGTTGGAAGTATTAAAAAAGAAAAAATTAATGGATCATGCCACTGCGCTCGGCGAAGCTTTCATTAAAAGAGCTGAAAGCATAACCAGTGTAAAAAAAGTAAAAGGGCGTGGGCTTATGCTCGGATTGGAGTTTGACTTTGAAGTAGGGGAACTACGCAAGAAACTAATATACGAACATCGCATATTTACAGGAGGTAGCAGCAACAAGAAGCTACTGCGGATTTTACCTCCCTTAACCGTGCAGCAAAAACACCTTGATCAGTTTTTTACTGCCCTAGAAAAATCATTATAACGCCTAAAATGGGCATTTGAAAATAATCAGCAATTCCCACCCGTATAAGTTTGATTGATACTTAGTGGTTTGCGAAATTTTAAATAGATGAAACAATTTTTAACGCTTAACGATTTATCAAACTTTGATGCACAAGTGCAATTGGCTAAGGCCATCAAGGCAAATCCCTATCAATTTGAAGAAGTAGGCAAACGTAAAATGCTTGGATTGTTGTTTTTTAACCCGAGCTTGCGAACGCGATTGAGCACCCAGAAAGCAGGACGTTTATTAGGTATGGATGTTATGGTAATGAATTTCAGTAACGAAGCATGGGCCATTGAATACGAAGACCAGACCATTATGGAGGGTTTGCGTTCCGAGCACGTAAGAGAAGCTGCACAGGTGGTTTCACAATACTGTGATGTGGTAGGAATTCGGGCTTTTGCCACACTTACCGACAAAGAAAAAGATGAATCTGAACAAGTGCTTCAGAAGTTTATTAAATACGCGAGCGTTCCCATCCTAAACATGGAAAGTGCTACCGCCCACCCCCTGCAGGCTTTGGCAGATGCATTGACCCTAACAGAACTTGCATTGCCGAAAAAACCAAAAGTGGCACTAACTTGGGCACCACACCCGAAGGCTTTGCCCCATGCGGTTGGAAATTCATTTACAAGAATGATGGAGTATGTAGATGCAGACTTTGTTATTGCCAACCCGGAAGGCTATGACCTAGACCCAAGAATTACCAAAGGTGTTAAAGTGGTACACAACCAGGCAGAGGCACTTAAAGGAGCAGACGTAGTATATGCCAAAAACTGGAGTTCTTATAACAGCTACGGACAAATTCTAAGAACGGATAACAAATGGATGTTAACACTCGAAAAAATGAAACAAACCAACAATGCTGCCTTTATGCATTGCCTTCCTATACGACGGAATGTGGTGGTATCAGATGGTGTATTGGACAGTAATTATTCCAAAGTGATTGAACAGGCCAACAACAGAACCTTTGCTGCTGCTGCGGTATTAAAAACATTGCTATCGTGAAAACTGCGTTACACATTCTAAAGGTTGGAGGACATTTGGTAAATGACGCAATTGCCCTTCAAGAAGTACTTGCTGCCTTTGCTGGCTTGAAAGGTGCTAAACTTTTGGTACACGGTGGTGGCAGACATGCAACGGCACTCGCCAAACAGTTGGGCATATCGCCTAAAATGGTAGACGGAAGACGCATTACTGACGCGGCCATGCTCGAAGTAGCTATCATGAGCTATGCAGGATTATCAAACAAAAAAATTATATCTCAGTTGCAAAAAAAGGGCGTAAATGCAGTTGGTCTGACAGGTGCAGACGGCAACTGCATTGAAGCAGTAAAAAGACCAGTGCTTGACATTGATTATGGCTTCGCAGGAGATATTACAAAAGTAAATACAGCCGTATTTTCCTCCTTTACGATGCAAGACTTTGTTCCCGTACTTTGTGCCATTACGCACGACAAAAACGGGCAACTGCTCAATACCAATGCAGACACCATAGCTGCTCAAGTAGCTATAGCCATGAGTAAGGCATATGATGTTACATTATTTTATTGCTTTGAACACGCTGGCGTACTTACAGACATCAACACACCTGAGAATGTTATTAGTCGCCTTTCCAAAGAAGAAACCGAAAATTATACTAAAGCGGGAATTATCCATCAAGGGATGGTACCCAAATTGCACAACGGCTTTGACGCCTTGAATAGCGGTGTTAAAGAAGTGATCATCAGCAATGTTGCTGCCCTTTTAGATGCTAATGCACCCAAAACCACATTGATATGAGTCAAATCGTAGAATTACAACAAGAAGCTATCGAATTGCTTCAAGACCTCATAAACACGCCATCGCTTTCTAGCGAAGAGGATCAAACGGCTGCCGTCATTAAGAATTGGTTAGAAAAGCACGGGGTCAACTGCCTCCAACAAGACAATAATGTTTATGCCATAAATAAACATGAAGATCCATCAAAGCCTTATCTGTTACTTAACTCACATCATGATACTGTATTGCCCAACAGCGGCTACACCCGTGACCCATTCAAAGCCGCCATTGAAAATGGAAAATTATTTGGTTTGGGTAGCAATGATGCGGGTGGTGCCTTGGTTTGCCTCTTGGCCACCTTTGTGTATTTCTACAAGCAAAAGGACATGGCGTATAACATAATTGTTGCTGCTACAGCAGAGGAAGAAACTTCTGGAGATTATGGTCTTAACAGCTTATTAAAAAACCTACCTGCCATAGACACTGCTATTGTAGGCGAACCCACGCAGATGCATCTCGCGGTGGCAGAAAAGGGCTTGGTGGTTTTTGATGCAACCATTTCAGGAACTGCAAGTCATGCAGCGCATCCAAACCTTGATAACCCCATTTATAAAATTGGTGGGGTGATTGATTGGTTTCAACAACTAACGTTTGATCGTGTTTCCGATGCCCTTGGTCCCGTAAAACTTACGGTTACACAAGTAAGTGCTGGAAAGCAACACAACGCCGTTCCAGCAGATGTGCGCTTGGTGATTGACGTACGCGTAAATGATTTGTATTCCAATGATGAGATTGAGCAAATCCTTGAGCAAGCCCCCTGTGAAATAAAGGCGCGCTCGTTGCGATTGGGTTCTTCTTCCATTCCCATGGACCATGCATTAGTACAAGCTGGTGTAGCTGCAGGAAGAAATACCTATGGCTCCCCTACGCTATCTGATCAAGCAGCACTTACTTGTGACTCCTTGAAACTAGGCCCAGGCGATTCGCTGCGATCGCATACAGCAAATGAATTTATTTACGTAAAAGAGATTGAAGAGGCAATACCGTTGTATATTTCCATATTAAAACAAGCACTATGAAGCTTTGGCAGAAAAAAAAGACAAGCGTTACCAAACAAGTTGACCGATTTACCGTGGGTGACGACCGACTGTGGGACGTACGCCTAGCACCCTATGATGTATTGGCCTCGAAAGCACATGCGCAGATGTTGGCAAGCGTTGGACTGCTCACAGACACAGAAGCAAAACAGCTATGTGATGAATTGGACAATATCATGACCGTGGTAGCCCAAGATGACTTTATCATTGAAGATGATTTTGAGGACATACACTCAAAAATTGAGTTTTTGCTCACCGAGCGATTGGGAAATGTGGGTAAAAAAATACATACCGCCCGTTCTAGAAATGATCAAGTGTTGACAGCCATGCAACTCTTGCTCAAAGACGAACTCAACGATATAAAAAAGCTTATAAAAGATTTGTTTGATACATGGATGGGGCTGGCAGAAAAACATAAAGATGTATTACTTCCCGGCTATACCCACTTACAAGTGGCCATGCCCTC
The DNA here is from genome assembly GCA_040261965.1 of Flavobacteriaceae bacterium. Taxonomy (GTDB): domain Bacteria; phylum Bacteroidota; class Bacteroidia; order Flavobacteriales; family Flavobacteriaceae; genus UBA7446. Next base: position 2,859 of record JBDQNA010000062.1, on the reverse strand, counting down.
TTCCTTTGGCTTGTGGTTTTCAGCTTATGCTGAAACCTTGGTGGATGATGTGGTGCTGTTAAATGCTGCACATAGCATCTGTGACCAAAACCCCTTGGGTAGTGCTGCGGGCTATGGTAGCTCCTTCCCTATTGATCGTGCCTATACGACCAAAGCCTTAGGTTTTGGTGCGCTCAAAGTAAATGCTGTTGCCGCACAAATGGGCAGAGGAAAAACTGAACGCATTACCGCAAATGCAATGGGGTCTCTAGCTGCAACACTTGGTAGATTTTCTATGGATGTATGTGTGTACATGAGTCAAAACTTTGATTTCCTTTCATTCCCTGACCACCTTACTACAGGGTCTAGTATTATGCCACACAAAAAGAATCCAGATATTTTTGAACTTATCCGAGGTAAATGCGCTCTCATTCAAGGGCTTGGCAATGACTTTGCCTTGTTGGGACAAAACCTTCCAAGTGGCTATCACAGAGAAATGCAATTGTTTAAAGGAAAGATGTTGGAAAGCATCGATGCGCTCAAAGACTGCTTGACTATATTAAACAGCACCATACAAGAAGTACACGTACGTAAAGGAATCATGACGGATGCCAAATACACCTATGCCTTTACGGTTGACGCACTTAACGAGTTGGTGCAGCAGGGGGTTCCGTTTAGAGATGCCTACAAGCAGGTTGGTCTACAGGTAGAAGAAGGCACATTTAAAGCACCCGACAAAGTAGCGCATACCCATATTGGTAGTCTTGGGAACTTGGCCTTAGCCAAAATTCAAGAGAAATTTGACAAGAATTTTTAAGAATTCTATTGATCATTAAAATGTGTGCACAGACGTTTTATTGAATGGATTGCGCTAGCACCGTTTATTCTTTTAATAGTTTGACATTTCCTTTTCCAGAGGCTGTGAGAATCTCCGCAATGTAAATGCCGTTTGCCAAATCTGCTATATCAACGGTTGCTGAATCGCTGCTAGGAAAGAGACTCATAACTGCCTTGCCAACAATATTATAGAGAATGATGCTGTTGATTTCCGTGTTTTTTGCGTGTATCGTAACCAAATTTTTAGTTGGGTTTGGAAAAGCAGTAAGATGAGCTGTACTAAAAGACGCATCAAAATCAGTACTTAAAGAATTTGACACTACTTTAATATCATCAAATAAGAAAGTGGCATTGGCCGATGCATCATTTGGACCTCCATACCCCAGCATCAAAGTCAAAATATCATATATCGGATTATCTGCATTTGAAAGATCCCAAGTATATGTCGCCCATTCACCAGAAACAGTAGTCAGTGCGTCCTGTTCTTTTCCGAATTGATCCGGGGGGCTGCTTTCTAATTTAAACTTCAAGAGCGTGCCAACTGGTGCATCGGTGTATACCTTCATGGAGAGCGTACCGGCGGTTGACATATCTGCAATATAGTCAGTTAGTCTTAGTTTGCTTCTCATATATCCTGCTCCACCACTTCTCAGAAACTTCCCTACGGTAGCGCTTGGGTTGTTTGCATCTACATGCGGGTTGGGTATGACCGTTGTCTGTGCACCAAAAAAATTGGTGAAATCGGATGTTACTACGCTGTTTTCAAAGTCGATGGGAAGGCTTGCTTGATTAGGGTCTGGTATCGAAGGCCCTGAAACCTGCTGCACATCATCAAAAAGAAACCTAGAGGTACTTGTGCCATCTCCCACCGTTCCAAAGTCAAACATAAACTGAATGCTGTTATAATCATTGGCTTGTCCATCAAAATTCCAGCTTATGGTTTCCCATTCACCAGAAACTGTTGTCAGCTTATCTAAATTAGTGCTAGCACCCGTTTTTTGAAGTTCTAATTTAATTCTTGTACCAATTGGCGCAGTGGTATATACTTTCATAGAAATATGCCATGAAGAAGACAAGTCAATTGTACCGTTCAGAAATATTTTACTACCACCCCAATAACTGCCGCCATCTTTTACAATTTTACAAACCGTAGCACTAGAATTGTTGGCATCAAGCTGTGGGTTTGAAACAACCGAGGCAATAGATCCGTTATAATTAAGAAAATCAGTGTTTATAACGCCTGATTCAAAGTCAATGGGTAATGTGGCTGGTTGCGGCGCAGTGGGCCCAGAAACCTGCTCAACATCATCAAAATAAAAGGTAGAGGTAGCGGAACCATCTCCGACATTTCCAAAATCAAACATAAATACTACTATATTGAAATTATTCGCTGTACCTGCAAAAATCCACTCTAGGGTTTCCCATTCTCCTGAAACCGTAGTTACGGCATCAACATCAACAGCTGGGCCAGAACCTTCTAATTTTAGTTTAATAGTTGTACCAACAGCTGCTTCCGTGTAGACTTTCATTGAAATCTTAGTTTTTACTGAAAAGTCTAAATTATCTGTAAGCAAAACTTTGCTACCCGACCAAGAGGCGCCACCAGATCTAATGATTTGTGCAACGGATCCACTTGTGTTTATACCAGATGGGTTTGGATTTGTTGTTACTGTAACGACACCTCCGTCAAAATCAACAAAATCAGAAGTGCTAATATCATTCTCAAAATAAAAGGGCAAGCTTTGAGAGAATCCAGTGTAACAAAAAATGAGCAGTATAAACGCGCAAAAATACTTTAAGCTAGAATGTATGTTTTTCATGGTATAAAATTATAATAAGTCATATTATAAAAAAAGAAAATTACCAATACATGACCTATACAAAAGGAAAGAAATCTTGTGGTTAATTGGTTTTAACCCTGTAGATATCTGCATTCATTCGATGCCTCAAAACAGATACCTAAAGCAAAACCCATAAACTGAAAAAATAAAGAAAGTGAATCAGGCTAAGCCCGTTAAAACAAATTTGGGGTTTGTTTATAGT
>JBDQNA010000143.1:0-2934 GCA_040261965.1 Flavobacteriaceae bacterium | reverse complement strand
CGGGTAAACTAATGTTGGAGCAACGATGGCTAAACAAAAATTATCAACTTCGCTACAGAGTAGGTTCCGAATTTTCATATGACATAACTTCTAATATTAAACTTTTGATCAGCGAGGAAGTCTTTTTAAGTTATACTGCTGGGGGGTTTAGTCAAAACCGCCTTATTATGAAAGCTTCGTACACAGCATCAGAAAAGTTTAAAATTACAACAGGGCTGATGCATTGGAAGTTTCAAGAAACCACAAGGTGGTCAATTCTGTTATCTTTAAAGCATGCGCTAAGCTTGTGATTTGAACAATGCGTTAAGTTTTTCTTGTCTCTCGAGAAATAACCCCTTTTATGAGGTCTGTTTTACTTGCTTTTTTGACGATATTTAGCCTTACAACAAAGCCTACCGTCACCTTATGTAGATTAGTAAAGCTGTATTAATCTATAACTGCATCACTTTCCAATACAGAAATTTGCGAAGATATTGCCAAGGATATCATCTGTCGTGACCTCACCAGTTATGGTGCCCAATTCGTGTAAGGTTTGGCGAATATCAATAGCCAGTAAATCGCTGCTTCGGTTCTCTTCAATTCCTTGAATTACTTCCAAGATTCCTGCCATGGCCGATTGTAATGCCGCCCAGTGCCGTTGATTGCTCACCAATGCGCTAGCTGTGTTCCATTCAACCAGACCGGCAAAGCGCTGCTTCAATGCGACAATGTCACTTTCGTCTTTGGTACTGATAGCCACTTTTTCATAAATAATGGCATCCACGCCCAAACGTTCTAGTTTTTCGAGGAAGGCATGTAGTTCGCCCTGGTCAAGCAAATCCTTTTTATTAATGACAAGCAATAGGGTAGCGTCATCACGCTTAATTCCATCCAAGGCACTCATGACCGCTTCCGGGGATTGTATTTTAGGGTCAACAACATACATCAATATGCTGGCTTTGTCCATTTTTTCTTGTGTGCGTTCCACACCCATGGCTTCTACAAGATCTGTTGTTATGCGAAGTCCGGCTGTATCTATAAAGCGATACTGAATGCCACCTATGGTAAGTGTGTCCTCAATACTATCACGAGTTGTCCCTGCAATATTAGAAACAAGGGCTTTGTCTTCTTCTAGCAGCGCATTTAACAACGAAGATTTTCCTGCATTAGGCATGCCAATAAGAGCTACCGGTATCCCATGCTTTACCGCATTACCCGTCTCAAAAGAATCCAACAGGTTTTTGAGTGTTGTACGAATGTCTTCTACAAGCTCTCGCAATTGCGTTCTATCGGCAAAGGCAACATCTTCTTCGCTAAAATCAAGTTCTAGTTCAATGAGGGAAGCAAAGGATAAGAGCCTCTCACGCAAGCTAACTAGGCTTTTGCTAATACCCCCACGAAGGTGCTGAACCGCAATGTGATGGGCTGCTTCACTTTCGGCAGCTATCAAATCCGCAACAGCCTCTGCTTGTGCCAAATCCATTTTTTTATTTAAAAAAGCACGCAATGTAAATTCACCAGGCTCGGCCAAGCGTGCCCCCATATCTTGCAGAACGCTTAGAATTTTTTGCTGCACATATATGGAACCATGGCAAGAAATTTCTACTACGTCTTCTCCAGTGTAGGAATTGGGGGTTTTGAAAACAGAAAGCAAGACTTCGTCTATAAGCGCATTTTTGTAATGAAAATCACCTAATAAAACCTGATGGGTGTTTTGTTGGGACAATTTTTTTCCAAAACGAGATTTAAAAACCTTTTCAGCTATTGAAATCGCCTTATCACCACTCAAGCGCATTACTGCTAGGGCAGCAGCACCTGGGGCAGTTGAGAGTGCAACTATGGTGTTGTTAATGTTCACAGTGAAATGTCTTTACGGTAAGTTCTGCGTCGTTTGTGTAGCTCGTGCTTGTAGTTTTTCCACATGGATTGAATTGCTTTGTTTTCTTCCAGTTCCGGATTGGTTTCTACTTCAACAATACCCCGTTTGTTAAACATTTCCTGTATGTCTTGAAAGATAATGGCAGTTACACCTTTACTCTGATAACTTTCTTTTATACCAATCAAATAAAATGAAGCCCGGTTGTTTTTACGCAAGGCACGCCACAGATGATATAACCCGAAGGGGAACATGTTTCCGTTGATGCGTTTAAGTGCTTTGGTAAACGAGGGCATGGTAATGGCGAATCCAATCATTTCATCATTTTCATCAACCACACATTTGATAAAATCGGGATGCACATAAGGCAAGTACTTCTTTTTGTATACTTCAATTTGATGTTGTTGAATAGGTACAAAAGATTGCAATTTGTTATAGGTTTGATTGAGTAATTCAAACATCTTATCTACGTGAGGCTCAACATCTTTTGTTGTTTTAAATGCAAGCGTTTTTAGCTTGTAGCGCGCTTTGATGACACGAGCAAACTTTTTCACCTTTTCAGGGGAGTCTTGGGCGTCGTAAATATCAATTTTAAACTCGATCCATTCGCTTTGTTTTTTTAACCCTAGTCGTTCGAGATGTGCTTTTTGATAGGGGTAGTGATACCAAGTAATCATGGTGTTCATGTGTTCATACCCATGCACGAGGAGTCCGGCCTTGTCCATGTTTGAAAAACCCATGGGCCCTTCAATATAGGTCATGCCCTCAGCGATGGCAACTGCCTCAACCGTTTCAATGAGCTTTTGGCTTACTTCCAAGTCGTCTATGGTGTCATACCAGCCAAAACGCACTTTGGTTTTTTGGAGTTCTTCTACTTCAACCCAATTAATCATAGCAGCAATACGGCCTACTATTTTACCTCTTTTCTTCGCAAGAAAAAGCCGTGCCGTGGCATGTTCAAAAACAGCATTTTTTTTAGGGTCAAAAATGTCCATTTCCTCCTTTGTGATAGTAGGAACCCATTGTGGGCAATTGCGATAGAGGTCAAATGGAAATTGAAAAAACGCACGGTACTGTTG
>JBDQNA010000161.1:0-2562 GCA_040261965.1 Flavobacteriaceae bacterium | reverse complement strand
TTCCAATCGCATACGAAATGCGTGGTAAGTCTTTTTTATGGGCAGAAGACTTGTCCTCTTATGATATGATTGCGGAACTTCCGTTTAGCATTCCTTTCTACGGCGATCACGTTAGTTTGTTTCCCTTATTGGCATCCATAGCAATATTCTTTTATACCCAAATGACAGCAGGACAGCAAATGCAGCCTTCACAGCCGGGCATGCCCAACATGAAGTATATTATGTATTTGATGCCTGTGATGATGTTGTTTTTCTTTAACAATTATGCCAGTGGGTTTAGTTTGTACTATTTTGTTTCCAACGTCTTGATGATTGGAATCATGTTGGTGATTAAGAATGTGATCATCGATCAAGATAAAATCCATGCACAGATTGAAGAAAACAAAAAGAAACCCAAGAAGCAAAACCGCTTTCAGCGTAAGATGTCTGAACTGATGGAAGAAGCTGAGCGTCAAAAAAAGCTTAAATAAACCCTCCGGTAGGCATAGTCCTGACGAACTCACATATCCTGCTTACCTTTGTGCCATGCAAAAAAAACGTGTCATTGTTGGACTTTCTGGTGGTGTAGACTCCAGTGTTGCTGCCTATTTGTTGCAGCAACAAGGCTATGAGGTCATTGGTTTGTTTATGAAGAATTGGCACGATGACTCGGTAACCCTTTCAGATGAATGCCCTTGGCTGGAAGACAGCAACGATGCGATGTTGGTGGCCGAAAAGCTCGGCATTCCCTTTCAGACCGTTGATTTAAGTAAACAGTACAAGGAGCGCATTGTGGACTATATGTTTGCTGAATACCAACGAGGACGCACACCAAACCCAGATGTGTTGTGCAACCGTGAAATCAAATTTGATGTGTTTTTGGACATCGCTCTATCTTTGGGTGCGGACTATGTGGCCACGGGCCATTATTGTCAGAAAGAAACTCTTACTTCGACGGGCTCAGCATCCTTGCTTGCTAAAAACATTAACCTTGCCGAGAGCACTGAGCATATCGAAGTGCCTACCTACCAACTACTTGCAGGTGCAGATGCCAATAAAGACCAGTCTTATTTTTTATGTCAGCTTTCCCAAGCGCAACTTGCCAAAACCTTGTTTCCTATTGGAGGGTTGCAAAAAAAAGAAGTGCGTAACATTGCTGCTGAACAAGGGTTGGTTACGGCTGAAAAGCGCGATTCCCAAGGCTTGTGTTTTGTGGGCAAGGTAAGTTTACCCGATTTTTTACAACAAAAGCTTACCACCAAAAAGGGGGATATTATTCAAGTACCAGCTTCGCATCCCATGTATGCCCAAACACCAGAAAATACGCCTGCTGGCTTGGCAAGGAAGTTTGCCTATACTGCTGCTGATGGCAAGATTGTAGGTACACACAATGGCGCACATTTTTTTACCGTTGGCCAACGCAAGGGCTTGGCGGTTGGCGGCACCAAGGAACCCCTGTTTGTTTTAGCAACAGACGTGCAAAAAAATTACATTTACGTAGGGGAGGGCAAAGACCATCCGGGCTTATACCGCACTGCTTTGTGGATAGATCAAGCAGATGTGCATTGGATACGCCCCGACTTACAAACGGGTCAACCCTTGACTGTGCAGGCACGTATACGTTATCGACAACCTTTGGCGTCAGCCACACTCCATCCGACAGTAGCTGGGATGTACCTTGTTTTTGACGCACCCCAATCGGCGATTGCTGCTGGGCAGTTTGCTGCTTGGTACTTAGACAATGAGTTGATTGGCTCTGGTGTAATTGGGTAATGGGGGCTTAACGGTCTCGTATTTCCGTCAGGTACGGGTTTTTGAGTGTTGATTTTCTATTTGGCACACGTATTTTATTTTTCATATCTGTAATGTCCTATAATTTTATAGTCAAATAGACAGTCTGCTAAAACCTGCCCTTCACCAATATTGTGAACAATTAAATTCCGCTTTCCATCATCCGACTTTTTGTAAACAACAATTCCGATATGAGTTATTGCTCCACCTAAATTCCAACAGACAATATCTCCAGGTAAATAATCTTCTGCTTTATTAGATATTGTTTTTTCAACGCCTTTTCGTTTGAAATATGTCATTAAATTTGGAACTCTTCGATGGTCAATATTTTTGTCAGTTGATTTAAGTCCCCAAATTTTTGGATAAGAACTAAAGTTAGTTTTCATATCCTCGTGAACTTCTTTCTGCAAGTCAATTCCAATTTTTCGGAAAGCACGAATCACAACATCAGTGCAAACTCCTTTGTCACTTGGTATATCTCCGTTTGGATAATCAATAGAAAAATAGCTTGGGTCATAAATAACGTTTTGCTCTGTCAATTCAAGAGCACAATCAGACAATTCAATTTGTGAAAAACAAAGATTGAGGCTTAAGCATAATATTATTGGAAATACTTTTCTCATATGTACTAACGGTATCTAACATGCAATTAGTAGATTCTTAATCACAAACCTTTCGTTTTTGCACTTACCTTTTTTATATATCCGTTAAAAACTTTTGTTATTATTTTTTTACTCATAGTTATTTAGATAATTTTTCAATTTCATTTAAGAATGTAACCCAAATTGGTAT
>JBDQNA010000116.1:0-3708 GCA_040261965.1 Flavobacteriaceae bacterium | reverse complement strand
TTTTATCACAAGCTAAGAAGTAAAGGGGTGTCATTTGCGCAATTAATTGGAAATAATGATCTGTTTGTAAATAAATCCATCTGCTGTTTCTATACCCAGTATATAGCTACCACTGGTTAATGTCGACACAGCTACATTAATGCTGTTTAACGAAAAATTAGCTCTGGTTTTATGTAACACTTCTCGTCCATTTAAGCCAAATATTTTTATATTCTTAAAAGAAATGGCATTGTCCAACACACTAATCGTAAAGGAGTCTTTAGCAGGCACTGGCGCCACCAAAAAGCTGTTAATTGACGCAAACAGTTCCAGCTCTGTCCCGAAGGCTGCAAACTCACATCATGCGTTGCATTATTTACCACAACGTTTTGGGTAGCGTACCCTACATAACTAAAGACCAAGGTTTGTCCTTGGGCTGCATTGATTTGATACTTACCATCAAAGTCCGTGAAAGTACCCGTAGTTGTGCCTTGCACAATAACAGTCGCTCCAGGGAGGGGTTGGTTGTTTTCGTCCATTACGGTACCAGACACCGTCTGTGCCCATACCGCCGTACTCATGAGTGCCAATAAGAGCACTCCAATATGTCGTATGAAGTTCATATGATTTAGGTTTAAGTTTAATGGTACCAAGTTGACATGTTGTTGCCAAATCCCAAAATCATAAGGGTTCTATTGTATATGAGAGGACCTAAAAACTGTTATATTTATCGATTTCCTACAAAAATTTAGTCACTATTTTACCTAACTATTTTTTCGTTAAATAAATGTTAATAGGCCCTTAAAGATCTAGGGCAATTTTCCTGCTAGCAAGTCGGTCTAGTTTCCCTGTAGCGGTGTAGCATAGAGCAGTCGTACAAAACACTGCCTTTGGAACATGATGTTTAGTAGCACCCAAATGCTGTTGGGCAATTGCCATGATGGCCTCTTTTTCTGTAGTGGCAGCCTCAACTAAAAGCACCAGTTTTTCGCCCAGTGCTGCGTCAGGCAAGCCTGTAAAAAAGAATGGAAATGTTATATAGGGCGCTATGACTTTCTCTAATACTTCTGGAAAAATCTTTATCCCCCCAGAATTTATGACCCAATCACGTCTTCCTAATAATGTAAAGCCATTGTCACGCTCAAGCTTCACTATATCTTGCGTACTGATAGGGGACAGGGGTACTTGAGGAACATCAATAAGCAAGCAGCCATTTTTATCAGTAGAAATGCCTATGCCGGGCATCGCCCTAAAAGGAAGTACAGGTTCACGAACAGCACGTGTGGCCACATGGGTAAGCGTTTCGGTCATCCCATAGGTCTCAATACAGTGATTGTATTTTTTGCCAATGCGCTGGCGAAGGTTACTGGATATGGGCGCACCACCAATTAACACGGTTTTAAATTGCCCTAATAAAGCAAAGGAAGCCTTTGCTTGTAAGGGGATTAGAGCGGTAAAATCATATTTTCTTTCAATATGGAGTTTGGTTTTTGGCGGAATGATATCGAGATGCCACCCCAGTACTAAGGCACGTACCAACATCATTTTACCTGCGATATAGTGTATAGGTAAACACAAGAGTGCCGAAGTCCCTTCAGACATCTTAAAAAAGGCTGCGGTTCGCACTGCCGAAGCGCACATGGCCGTTTTTGGCATGTGGATTTCTTTTGGTTTTCCGGTGGAGCCTGAAGTGTGTACGGCAAGATGATCATCATCGCTTAGCCAATCCGTGAGAAAACGTCCTAATCCCCGTAATTCTTCATCCGAAGCAGTTTGCCATTGCTGCGCTGCCTTATCCAAAGAATTTTGGTCATACGCCTTTCCGTTTAGCCGAAATGATACATGGACCAACATATTAACTTATATTTTTTACATCCCATTCAAGGGTGTTGTTGTATAACAATACACCCTTGTCCGCCACCAAAGGGCTTTGAATGTTGTTGGTGAACAACCCGCCTGTACCCAAGCCTTGTGGCATGGACGTGTTTTGCGTAGCTGTCCATTGGGCAATGGCATTTAACCCTATATTACTTTCCAATGCACTAGTGATCCACCAGTCTATATTTCGTGCCTCAGCCAACTTTATCCAGTCTTCTGATGCAGAAAAACCACCCAATAAGCTAGGTTTTAAAATAATATATTGCGGTTGTATTTCATCTAGTAGTGCAGCTTGTTCTGTTGGGTTCAACACTCCTATTAATTCTTCATCTAAGGCAATGGGAATCGGCGTTTGTGCACACAGTTTTTGCATGGCTTTGACTTGCCCAGCAGCAATGGGTTGCTCAATGCTGTGTAGCCCATACTGTGAAAGTTTTTCTAGCTTTTGCAATACTTCTTCAGGACTAAAGGCTCCGTTGGCGTCTACCCTCAAGGTAACCGCTGTAGGCGAATAGCGCTCTCTTATTTTGGCCAAGAGCTGGCATTCCAAATCAAAATCCAACGCGCCAATTTTGAGTTTGATGCAGTCATAACCTGCCTCAATTTTGTCAAAGACCTGTTGGCGCATAAAGTATATGGTGCCCATCCACACTAGTCCGTTTATAGAAATGGGTTGCGCTCCTTTGCTAAAAGGAGTCTCATATAACTGGAACGAATCTTCTGAAGCAAGGGATTTTAAAGCCATCTCTACACCCATTCTTATGGATGGAAAGTCCGTAATAAGTGGACTAGCATCCAAACCCTTTTCCAAAGTCCTACAAACCTTAGCAAGTTGTTCTTCAAAATGTGGCACATCATCCACGCTTAACCCCCTAAATAATCCACATTCGCCAATGCCATAGCGCTTTCCTTCGTTTATTTCAATGAAGAAGGTCTCTTTTTGCCGAAGGATGCCTCGGGAAGTGCCGCTAGGCTGCTTAAAGTTCAATATGTATTTGTGATAACGTACGTTCATGCCCCCATAATTTGTGTGAGTAGAAATAACATACTTGTACCAAATATGCTCAAGGCCAACGGCTTGAGTAATGCGTCAAAACCGCTGTGTGCTTTAAGTTTTAGTGTTGATTTAAGTTGTAATAACAAAGGAAAAACCATCAGCAAGGGTACATAGCCTATCCATCCGTTAGCTATGTTGGTAAGCCCAATAGTCAGTGTTGTAATGCTGCCCAATACCAAGATACTGTGATAGGTTTTGGCATTTTGTAGTCCTAAAAAAGCAGCTACGGTTTTTTTTCCAGCCATGGTATCGTTTTGCATATCACGCATATTGTTCAAGTTCAAAACCGCCGTGCTCAACCCCCCTATGGCAAAAGCAAACCACCAAATATTAGGGTCTAGCTGTTTGGTCTGTAAGTAAAATGATCCCCCGACAGCAAGCAGTCCAAAAAAGGCAAATACAAATACATCTCCCAAAGCATGGTAACCATAGGCTCCTTTGCCAGCTGTGTACTTATATGCAGCAACTATGGCAACTACTGCCAAGCCTAAAAAAGTGAAGAAGCTTTTTGTTTCTCCTGCTTCAAATGCTGTATAAACGGTAGCTGCTGCCAACAAGAACCCAACGACAGCAGTAATCACGGTACCTCTTAAAAGGGTTTTTGGTGTCAGAAGGTTTTGCTGTAAAACGCGTTTGGGTCCAATGCGTTTGTGGTTATCGGTTCCTTTCATGCCATCGCCATAATCGTTAGCGAAATTTGATAATATTTGGAAGGCGATAGCTGTTAGTAAGGTGCCGCCAAAGACATAAGGACAAAACCCCTCGTTTTGGATGGCCAATGCATTCCCCACAAC
>JBDQNA010000070.1:0-6502 GCA_040261965.1 Flavobacteriaceae bacterium | reverse complement strand
GTAGTATACGTTTTGGTAATTGGACTGATAGGGTTCGTCAACGATATTGGTGCTCATAACGGTAAATGGCATGGTATCATCGTAATTTTTAGCACTGGAGATTTTATCGGCCATGCGACCATAGAAATTTTCTTCGTCTATAAGGTCTTGTTGCACTTGGAAAAGATTGGCAAAATATTCTGTTGTCCCTTCATACATCCAAAGATGTTGCGACATCACCCCTTCGTTGTAATTGAAGTAATGAATCTGCTCGGAGTGTACGTTTAAGGGAGTAAGTGTATGGAAAAACTCATGGGACACCACATCGGTTAAGTATTCTTTAAGCGAGTCTTTTCCGATATCTTCAAAAAAGACCACGGTAGTAGATGTGTGGTGCTCTAAAGCGCCTTGAACACCGCCAAAAAATTGCAGTTCTTCCATGCTCATTAACATCAACAAGATGTCGTAGCGTTTGGTATTATTAGCCGAGCCTAAAAAACGTTTTTGGGCTTGCATCATCTTTTCTAAGGTTTCCTTAAAGTCATTGGCTTTATGTACACCTTGGGGAGAATGCACCGCCAGGTTTACAGTAATATCTTCAAGCTGAAATGAAATGCTGTCGTCTTGGGTGTACATAATCGGATCATCGATGATGTTAAAATAGCGTTGTGCCAAGAAAACGTCTTTGGTGGCCGTGTGGCTGATGCTTTCCATAGAAGAAAATGGAACCAAGTCAGCTGGGGAGTCTATGGTTACGCGATAAGACCATTCTTTACCCCCTTTGAAATACCCTACAAAGCCGTGCAGGTTGAGTAAGAACATTTTGTCTTTTTCAATTTTTGTGCCACCCATGGGGTAAATTTTACTACCCTCTTCGCTATCAAACGTATCATCCACCACATAAGTAATGCGATCCAGTTGTTTTCCATTTGGAAATTTCCACGTGTTTTTCCCCTCTTTGGTTACTTCAAGGGGTTGGTTGTTTTTGTCAAACGCTTTAAGGTTAGAAACAAAGCGCCCAAAGTCGGTATACTCATAGGTGCCTGGGATAACGCTTGGCATATAAAAGATCACTTCTCCAGCTGGAAATGGCCCAGGGTCTAGGCTTACAACAAGTTGATCGTTTTCTACGGCATTCAGATCAATATAGGTTTCAATGACATTGCTTTTCTTGGAAGTAAGGCCAAGACTTGCACAGCCCTGAAGGAAGCCTATCAAAATCAATAAAACAAGGTGACGTTGGGTAAATAATATGCGTTTCATAAGGGTTAAGTAAATTAAATTTGAGCAAACATGCCATAAATATAAACGAAATACTTAAAAAATTGTTACACGAGAAAACACAAAAAAGTGTTGATAGTGATTGGATTTAATCAATACCTATTCACCCATTATTTTGCCTAGCCTCCAACACATCTACTACATCTTGAAGTTTGTATCCTTTGGCTTGTAGTAAAATCAACAGGTGAAAGACCAGGTCAGCGCTTTCGTTTAGAAACAAACTTTCGTCATTGTCTTTGGCTTCAATAACTACTTCAACCGCTTCCTCGCCTACTTTTTGTGCAATTTTATTAATGCCTTTGGCAAACAAACTGGCTACATAACTTTTGTCAGTGGGCTTGTTTTTACGATCGCTAATGATGGTCTCCAAATCAGATAAAAGCCCATAGGATGGAGTATTTTCTTCGTTCCAGCAGCTGTCACTACCTGTGTGGCAAGTGGGGCCTTTAGGCATCGCCTTTACCAGCAATGCATCCTTGTCACAATCCATGCTTATGGAAACCAATTCCAATACATTCCCGCTTTCCTCCCCTTTTGTCCACAAGCGGCTTTTACTCCTGCTGTAGAAGGTAACTTGCTGTGTGGCCTCGGTTTTGGCCACAGCATCAGCATTCATATAGCCAAGCATCAGCACCGTTTTGGTTTGTGCATCTTGTACTATGGCGGGTACTAGTCCGTCTGGGTGTTTGCTAAAATCTATGTTCATCGTACAGGTATTTGATGTTGGTCTAAATATGTTTTGAGTTCGGGTATGCCGATTTCTTTAAAATGAAATACACTTGCTGCCAAAGCCGCATCTGCATTTCCTTCCACAAAGGTATCAACAAAATGGGTCATCTCCCCTGCGCCACCAGAAGCTATAATTGGTACGCTTACCAATTTACTTAAATGCTTTAAGGCAGTGTTGGCAAAACCTTGCTTGGTACCATCGTGATCCATGGAAGTAAAGAGTAATTCCCCTGCCCCATTGTCAACGGCTTCTTGTGCCCATTCAAACAGTCGTCTTTCTGTTGGTGCTTTACCACCTACTAGATGTACAACCCACTCGTCATTAAGTTGCTTGGCATCTATAGCCACTACAATACATTGAGTGCCAAAACGCTGTGCCAGCTCACGAATGAGTTCTGGACGGCGTACCGCAGCAGAGTTAATGGAAACCTTGTCTGCCCCGTTATCAAGGAGGATTCCTACGTCAGCGACAGAACTTATACCACCACCCACCGTAAAGGGAATGTCTATGGCCTGAGCCACATCGCGCACCAGTTTTGCCAATGTTTTACGTTTTTCTTCTGATGCCGAAATATCCAAAAAGACCAATTCGTCAGCGCCCTCCTGCGCATACCGCTGTGCCAGTTCTACGGGATCTCCCGCATCGCGCAAAGAAACAAAGTTAACCCCCTTCACAGTGCGCCCATCTTTAACGTCCAAGCAAGGGATAATTCTTTTAGTCAGCATTTTATGATTGTTCTAATTGATAGTTTTCCAATGCTTTCAGGGTTATCTTTCCTTCGTATATTGCCTTTCCAATGATGGCTGCCGTACAACCCAGTTCTTCCAACTGATACAAGTCGTCCATACTGCTTACCCCACCCGAAGCAATCAACGAAATATTTTTTATTTTCTCAAGCAACTCATAGTATAGTTCCAATGATGGGCCTGCCAGCATGCCGTCTTTGGCTACATCTGTACACAAGACATGCTCAAAGCCCTTTTGTGAATAGTTTTTTACAAATTCAATCACGTCTAAACCCGAATCTTGCTCCCATCCATGGGTTGCTATGCGTCTGTTTTTGGCATCTGCGCCCAATATGAGCTTATCTGAACCAAATTTTTGCAGCCATTCCAAAACCAATTCTGGTGCATCAACAGCAATACTTCCTAAGGTAACCTGTGCTGCACCGCAATCAAAAGCCGTTTTTAGATCAGTAGCGGATTTAATACCACCGCCAAAATCTATAGTAAGTGATGTTTTGGTTGCTATGGCTTCCAGTACCTTAGTGTTGACGATGTGTTTTGCGCGTGCGCCGTCCAAATCAACCACGTGTACGTGTGTTAATCCAGCCCCCTCAAAAGTCTTGGCTACTTCTACTGGCGATTCGCTGTATACTTTTTTGGTGTCGTAGTCACCTTTGGTGAGACGTACACATTGTCCGTTGATGAGATCAATAGCAGGAACTAAAATCATAAGGCTAGAAAGTTTTGTAATAAGCTTGCGCCAACGGCTCCGCTTTTTTCTGGGTGAAACTGCGTACCAAAAAAGTTGTCTTTAGCTAAGGCTGCAGCAAAGCTAACCCCATAGGTACACGCACCAACCATATCTTCGTTAGGTACCGCATAGAAACTATGTACCAAATAAAAATGGCTGTTTTGATCAATATTTTGAAAGAGTACTCCTTTGCCCGAAACGGTATTCCAACCCATATGAGGAACGTTTAATTTGGTTTCAAAGCGCACGACATCAGTATCGAAAATGCCAAGACCTTTGGTTTTTCCCTCGGCGGTATTGTTGCACATCAATTGCATGCCCAAACAAATACCCAACACGGGTTGTGTCAGCGTAGGAAACAATTTGTCAAGCCCTGTTGCACGGAGTTTTTCCATAGCAGAACTTGCCTCGCCAACACCCGGAAAGATCACATGGGAAGCTGTTTTGATGGTTGCCACATCATCACTCAATGTAGCCGTAATGCCCAAACGTGCCAAGGCAAATCGAATGCTTTGAATATTGCCCGCGCCATAATCAATGATGACTACATTCATAATTTTCCTTTGGTAGAGGGTAATACCAATTTATCGGCATCCCTTTTAATGGCCGCTCGAATGGCTTTGGCAAAGGCCTTAAATATGGCCTCAATTTTGTGGTGTTCATTGTGCCCTTCTGCTTTGATGTTTAGGTTTGCCTTGGCCCCATCTGCAAAAGATTTAAAGAAGTGAAAGAACATTTCTGTTGGCATTTTTCCAACATACTCACGCTTAAATTTAGCATCCCACATGAGCCATGCTCGTCCGCCAAAGTCAAGAGATACTTGTGCCAAACAATCGTCCATAGGCAAGCAAAAGCCATAGCGTTCTATGCCCAACTTGTCGCCCAATGCTTTTCCAAAGGCTTCACCTAGGGCAATGGCCGTATCTTCGATGGTGTGGTGTTCGTCTATTTCCAAATCCCCTTTAGTGGTTAGGCTTAGGTCTACGCCTCCATGACGGGCTAGTTGGTCTAACATATGATCAAAAAAGGCAATACCCGTATCTATACTGCTTTCGCCGGTGCCATCTAGATTCAAATCAATTGCTATCGCGGTTTCAGCCGTTTTGCGTTTGTGGCTGACACGTCTTTCACCGGCTTTTAACAGGGCGTATACCTCGCTCCAGGTGGTAGTTTTAAGTGCAATGATGTGTGCCAGTTCTTCTGAAACAGAGGCTTCCATACGCGTGTCATTCTGCAACAAGATGCCCTTGGCACCTAAATTAGCTGCTAATTCCATATCGCTTAGCCTATCTCCAATGACATATGAGTTTTTGAGATCATATTCAGCATTGTCTACATATGCAGACAACATGCCCGTTTTAGGTTTGCGTGTAGGTGCATTATCGGCTGGTAGGCTTTTGTCAATGAGCACATCGTCAAATTCAATGCCTTCGTTTTTCAAGGCAGTCATCATAAAGTTGTGTGTGGGCCAAAAGGTATCTTCTGGAAAGCTGTCTGTCCCCAGACCGTCTTGGTTGGTTACCATAACCAACTCATAGTCTAACGCTTTGGAAATACGTCCTAAATACTGAAAGACACCTGGATAAAAAACAAGTTTATCCAATGCATCGAGTTGATAATTCTCGGGCTCCAGTGCAAGCGTGCCGTCCCGGTCAATAAACAAAACTTTTTTCATAATGATATGGTATTACATGCTGCCATAAGTTCGTTGTTTTCTTCTGGTGTACCAATACTGATACGAAGGGTATTTGCACATTTCGTTTGAGTAGATCGGTTACGCACAACCACCTTTTCAGCAAGTAATGCGTTATACCGTTTGGTTGCATCGTCAACACGTACCAACAAAAAATTAGCATCTGATGGAAATACGACTTTTACCCAGTCTAAGTTACTTAAATACGCTGCTACCCTACTGCGCTCAGAAAGCAGTTCTGCTATTTGCGCATCTAAAACTTTTACATTTGATAAAACTTCGATGGCTTTTTGCTGACTTAGCGTATTGATATTATAGGGTGGTTTTATGTTGTGTAGCAGTTCGATGATATTGGGTTGGGCGATGGCAATACCTAACCGCAATCCCGCCAGTCCAAAGGCTTTGGACAGCGTTTGGGTAACAACAAGGTTTGGGTAGGTGTCGATTTTGGTTAGCCAACTTTGACGTTCCGTAAAGTCAATATACGCCTCGTCTATAACCACCAACCCATCAAAGCCTTCAAGTAAGGCGGTAATATCAGCGGTTTTAAACACATTACCACTTGGATTATTGGGGCTACAAAAGAAAATTGCTTTTGTAGTTGGGCCAACAGTTGCAAGAATTTGACTGGTGTTCAACTGAAAATCATCTGTTAGCGGTACCTCTTTAATACCCACCCCATTTATGTTTGCCAATACAGCATACATACCATATGTAGGTGGCATAAGTACAACATCATCTTTATTGGGGGTACAAAAGGCTCTAAACAATAAATCCAAGATTTCATCGCTGCCATTTCCTATCAATAGTTGCCGAACAGCACAACCGCGTAGCGATGCAATTTCTTGTTTCAATGCCAATTGACGGGGGTCTGGATATCTGTTGATTAAAGATGGGTTTGGATTTTCATTAGCATCCAAAAAAATATAGTCTCCTTCCGTTGCAGTAAAGGTATCCCGTGCCGAAGTGTAAGGCGAAAGTGCCAACATTTCGGGTCTAGCCCAACGTGATAAATCAAAAGTTTTAGCCATTGTTTAAATCATTTAATCGCAGGCTTACTGCATTCTTGTGCGCATCAAGTCCTTCTGCTGCAGCCATAGCCTCGATGTGTGGCCCTAAAGCCTGTATGCCTTGGGCAGAGATGCGTTGATACGTAATAGCCTTTAAAAAAGCATCTAAATTAACGCCACTATATTGCTTGGTATATCCATTCGTGGGTAGTGTGTGATTGGTGCCAGATGCATAGTCACCAGCACTCTCAGGCGTATAATTGCCAATAAAAACAGATCCTGCGTTGTTAATTCCATCAACAAACAGTGCTTCATTTTCAACACATACAATAT
>JBDQNA010000004.1:0-20993 GCA_040261965.1 Flavobacteriaceae bacterium | reverse complement strand
GTTTTACGACGACCAATTTTGTGAATGGTTTCCATATTAACTTAAATCGTTGATGTTTAATTCTTTGGGCTGTTGACCACCGTGATCGTGCCCAGCACCTTCAACAACGTAAAGGTTTCGGAACAATTCAGCGCCTAATTTGTTTTTTGGAAGCATACCCTTAACGGCTTTTTCAACAACACGTGTTGGGTCTTTTTCAAATAATTCTGTAGCCGTTAGCGAACGTTGACCACCAGGATAGCCCGTGTAACGGATATAAGACTTATCTGTCCATTTATTTCCAGTTAACTTAATTTTTTCTGCATTGATTACAATGACATTGTCGCCACAATCCACATGCGGTGTGAAGCTAGGCTTGTATTTGCCACGCAATAGCTTGGCTACTTTTGAAGAAAAGCGACCTAAAATCTGGTCGGCAGCATCAACTACAACCCACTGTTTATCAGCGTTTTGCTTGTTGATGGATACGGTTTTATAACTTAATGAGTCCACTATATACGTTTTTGCTCGTTATCGCCATATAGGATTTACCCCTGTTTGGCGGGCTGCAAATGTACAAACTATCCCCAATATTGCAAACGCTATTTAGGGATTTGTTTTTTGGGGTAATATTAAGAAAAAAAGACACCTGTAATTTTTGCGCTTAGCAACCCAAACAAGTGCCTTGTTGTAATCATGATTAGAATGTTATCCCAATGCTGATACCAAGATGTAACTTTTCTCTTAACAAAACAGGAGTTTCATTACCAACATTATCTAGCAACGGTTTGCTACCGCTCATATAATAATTATTTAACTCACTAAACAAGTTCAACGATAGCATGTATGTGTCTCTTTTTGATCATAGGGAATGCTAAACCACCCCTTACGTGTGGCCCTGCTTTAAATTTAGCATAGTTTAAAGAAAAATTATTTGAAACCTGTAAATAGGTAAAAGCATTATTTCTATCTGCAAAATGAAGTTGAAACCGAGCTCCTAATCGCAACATGGAAAGTTTTTGTGCGGATTGATAATTAAATCCACCCACAGGACCAATGCTTAGGGTATTTGTTATAAAGTATCCTTGGTATCCCTGTATGCCAAAGGAATTTAACAAAAACCCAGAGTCTTCTAAATCTACATATGTAAACGTATGAGGGGCAGATTGGTATTCATATTCCCAATCACTTGGAAAGCCAAAATCAAGCTCTACTGAAGTTATCCATTTGTCTTGCGCAAAACTATTTGCTGTAATCGCTAAAATGGTGAACATTAAAAGACGAGGCATAATTTTTATTTTTTATGTTCTCTTATTAGTCTATTTCTTTCCATGTGTTTCCTCTTCTTGGCATTCCATAAAAATCTAATTATACATTAGCAAAGGATTTATCATGTAATTGATTTTTTTACATTAAAAGCAGCATCCATTTTGCAAATGAGGTTTTGATTTGAGTTTTTTGGAAATAATTCTGGGTGAGAGAATGAATTTTTTTTGGATGTGGAATATTATAACTTAAATGGATATAATGTATCCCTAAATTAATTTCACCAGACTTAGAAGCCCATCATACTCTACACCTTCTTTTTTGAGTTATTGTCTAGGGGGATCACTTATTAGTTTCCTTTTACCACCTTAAATGTGACTTCTTTGCCGTTATCAAGATTTACTTTTGCAAAATAAAGCCCATCATCAAGCCCTTTTAATGAAACGCTTTCCCTGATTTGCTGGTTAACGTGCAGGATAAGCCTGCCCTTCGCATCATATAAATGAAACGCACTTATTTTTAAATCTTTATTAAAAAGGAGCTTGTCTTTAGCCGGGTTGGGATAAGCAAACAGTTTTATAGCATCATTTTTTAGCGCTAATGTTTGGC
Source organism: Flavobacteriaceae bacterium (assembly GCA_040261965.1). GTDB lineage: Bacteria > Bacteroidota > Bacteroidia > Flavobacteriales > Flavobacteriaceae > UBA7446. Next base: position 19,139 of record JBDQNA010000004.1, on the reverse strand, counting down.
TGCATCCAGGGCTCACTTCGTATCCAAAATCTTTATTGGAATTAAAATAAACATCATTGTTGTAAGACTTGATTTTATTTGCCAACCAGCCATCATCATTTCCATTTGTTCCAATAGGAACAGCGCTCAATGTTGCGCCACCCCCCCAACAAATATTAAAAACATGCATGTCGGCTAAGCGTTTTAGCTGATTTGTACTCCAATCATGAGGATCATTTGCTAGCAGTTCTCCTACAGTTGAGGAAGTTCCGTAATGAGTTCCACTAAGAGGGATGTTTTTTACTATATCAGCTGCATTTGATGCGCCCGAGTCAAGAGCACTATCTCCAAGTAGGTATTGAGGTGCAGCAGAAGAAAATCGGTTTGGGTCAAAATTCACAAGAGTTTCCGAATGAGTAGGAATATGCCCTCCTGGAATTTGCCATAGCATTATTGGTGGATTTCCAATGCCTTCAGCAACTACCTTGCAATAGTCCAAATATTTGTCCCAATGTTTGGGCATCCAGGCATAAAACGACCTGCCATCTGGCCCAAAGCAATCACGTTCATACCTATCAAATGCTATAAAATCAGGCTTCCAATCACCAGTGTATACACCAAGATTATTGATAAAGGTTGCCACTTCACTTCCAACAGTTTGTGCATCATTTGCTTCGTTAGCGAGGTCATAAACCCACAATGCAGAACCCGTCGACCATACATTTTGTTGGTAGCCAAAGGGGATGCTACACTCGCCAACATACGTAATTAAGTAGTTTATAGATTGCAAATATCCTTTGAAATTGTCTTCAAATGAAGGCAGTGAAGAAGTGTCAATGTTAGCGTTCTCAAAAGCTAATTGTAACTTAGCATTTACCTCAAAAACCTTGGTCAATATACCCTCATCATGACCATTTTTAACGTCAAGTTGAACAGCTCCAAGCAAATCAGGGCTAATAATAAATGAAGCAGGATATGGGTGTGTGTCATCCTTGTATTGAAGCATTGTCTCAATTTCTGCAATCAAACTTCGGTAGTGGTAGTATAGGTTATCTCCTTCTAAATCTTTAATAGCTTCTTTACTTCCTCCGCCAGATGCATTTGCGGTATAATGAATCATCAAGGGCATGACCTTTCTATTCATTTCTTGTTCTAACCTCCTGCTTTGTTCAATTGTATTTTCTGTAATTGAAACAGAAGCGATACTACCTCTATCACCAGCGCCATCATTGCCAGAGTACTTAAAAATAACATCTATTTCGGTGCCTATAAAGTTTTCATCGATAGAAGGTGATGCACTTGTTACTGCTCCATGGCTTAAATGACTGGGAAACCCTTTTACTGTAAACGGATAAATAGGCGTAGAAACAAATGAAACCGTGCTATTATTTGGTCCACTTAAAGAAATACTTGTATTTGGGGTATAGTTTGGAGTATAATATATTAGAGCACTTGCGTCAGTGAAAGCATTAATTTTTAATGTATAAGTAGAAGCAAAAACCTGCTGAATCTGATTTACACCATTGGAAAGCGTTAAGTTATATGTGAGCGTCTCAGCGATGATATTCAATTCTGCTGGAACAGAAACACCTTGCGGCAGCCCACTCACATTTATGGTAAAAGATGTTGTTTCGACCTCCTCCTTTGTAAAGTCTAGTATTAATTCGGCGTCTTTTTCAGATAAAACAGAAAACGGGGAAGTTTCTGTACCCGTACTTATGTACCTGTAGGTGCCTTTAATAAAATCTTCAGACCACACATTGTATGTTTTTCCAATACGCATGTCCACAAACTTGTTCGAAACAATTAACGCACTTGATATTGCGTTTCCGCCCTCTTTTTTGAAATATACTTTTGCTTGATTACCATCATTCCCAGTTAGGTTTATTTTAATGCTGTGAAATAATGGAGGTACGCTGGTTTCATCAAAGAACTTCATGCTGTCTGCCAATGCACTTAGGGTGGTAGAATGGACTTTTACATGGGCTATAACAGCAAAGGACTCATCTTTTTTAAGCTTGCTGTTTGACCAGCTCTCTGTTGGAAAGGAGTGCGTAATAGAATGAATATACAATTCATCATCTGCAATAATTGAAACAGCTAGCCCATCGGTATCAGGATAACTTAGATTTCCTGTCGTATAGTTGAATAAAGCAAAGTAACTTACATCTGAATGGAATCTAAAAACTCCTTTGTGCATTTCAATATCAGTATCGCCTGAATTGATAATTGTTGTGGTAAGTTTGTATAGCTTATCATCATAAGATTCGGCTGCAAAGTCCATTTTCAGGGTGTATGAATATGAAGCTGTAGTTACAGACTTGGTAAAAGTTTGACCGAAACACAATAATGAACAAAAAAATATACAGACAGAAAAGAATCTGACTTAGGGTGTAGGTACCATAGTAGAAAGATTAAGGATTATAAAACTACAAATTATGTCTCCACAAAAAAAAGTTTTTTCTAAAAAAACACACTTTAATGCGCCTCAAGCCAGTTGTGTCCAATACCCATGTCAACGGTAAGCGGAACTTGTAATGAATAGGCGGCTTCCATTTCGGTTTTTACCAGATGCTTTAATGCCTCTAATTCCGACTTTGGGCATTCAAAAACCAATTCGTCATGCACCTGCAACAGCATTTGTGCCTTGAAGTTTTGGTGTTGCATTTTGTCATATATCGTAAGCATGGCCAGCTTGATGATATCCGCAGCACTTCCTTGAATGGGTGCATTTATCGCATTGCGCTCTGCAGCACCACGAACAATGGCGTTACGCGAATTGATGTCTTTTAAATAGCGACGTCTGCCCAGTACCGTAGCCACATAGCCGTGCTCACGTGCAAAATCAACTTGCTGACTCATATAGGCCTTTAGTTTGGGGTAGCTTTCGTAATAGGCCTCAATGAGCGCTTTCGCCTCTTTACGGTTAAGGGTTGTTTGATTGCTAAGCCCAAAGGCAGACACACCATAAATAATACCAAAATTCACCGTTTTGGCTTGACTGCGCTGCTCTCGACTTACTTCAGAAATCGGTACGCCAAATACTTTAGCTGCCGTAGCCGCATGAATGTCTTCGTTGTTGTTAAAAGCCGCCAGCATACTCGGATCTTCACTCAATGAGGCAATAATACGCAATTCAATTTGTGAGTAATCCGCTGCCATCAGTACATGCGCATCATCTTTGGCCACAAAGGCCTTACGGACTTGTTGCCCCCTGGGCGTGCGAATGGGAATATTTTGCAAATTGGGATGGTTGCTGCTCAAGCGTCCTGTGGCAGCAACCGCTTGGTTGTAAACCGTATGAATCCGGTTTGTGATTGCATTCACATCCTCAGGCAATGCCGAAACATAGGTGTTATTGAGTTTTTGCACACTGCGCCATTCCAAAATATGTGCGACTATGGGATGATCCTTGGCTAGAGTAGACAGCACTTCTTCAGCGGTGGAATATTGTCCCGTTTTGGTTTTTTTAGGCTTGTCAACCAATTTGAGTTTATCAAATAAAATAGGGCCTAATTGCTTGGGTGATGCCAAATTAAAAGTTTCACCGGCTTGCTCAAAAATACGCTGTTCTAAAGCAGTAGCTTCTTGCTGCAAGACTTTGGACATTTCGTTCAAATAAGGCACATCTATACTTATGCCTGCCAGCTCCATAGCAGCCAATACACGAACCAACGGCAATTCAACTTTGTCCAGCAAAGCACGCTGTTCGTTTTTCCCCAGTTCTTTTTCAAAATGTTCTTTGAGTTGCCAAGTAATGTCTGCGTCTTCGGCAGCATATTCGGTTTGTTGGTCTAAAGGTACATCGCGCATAGACCCCTGATTCTTCCCTTTTTTACCAATCAAGTCTGTTATGGGTTTGGGGCGATAACCAAGGTAGGTCTCTGCCAACACATCCATGTTGTGACGCATATCTGGATTTATAATGTAGTGCGCAAGCATGGTATCAAACAATTTTCCTTTGACCGAAATACCGTGCTGTTGCATAACTTTGAGATCGTATTTGAGGTTTTGCCCTACTTTCTCAATGGATTCATTTTCAAAAAAAGGCAGCAGGCTATCAAGCACTGCCTTACGTGCTTCGGCATCTTCTGGGATGGGTACATAATATCCCGTGTGAGCTTGCCAGCTAAATGCAATACCCACAAGCGATGCGCTTACGGCGTCAAGCCCAGTGGTTTCGGTATCGAAGCAGACGCTTTTTTGGCGTTGCATGGTTTGCAACAACAACTTGCGTTCTAGTTCTGAGTTTACACATTGATAGTGGTGAGGTACACTGTCAAGCGATTTGAACGCCGACATGCTTTCAATTTGCCCACTACCAGGTTGGTTAAATAAATCAAAGGCGGCAGGAGCGGCTGCCACAGCCTCGGCTTTAGTTACTTCAGGAGTTGCTTCATTAGGCTTAAATACTTTGATAAAGGTTTCGCTCAAACGTCTGAATTCCAACTCTTGAAACAGCTCACTAACCGCAGCTATGTTGGGATCTGATAGTTTATAGTCATCGGCATCAAACTGCACGGGCACATCCAGCATAATACGCGCCAGTTTTTTTGACAACAGCCCAAGTGCTTTATTGGCTTCGATCTTTTCTTTTAATTTCCCTTTGAGATCCGCTGTATTAGCCAGCAGTTCTTCCATGCTGCCGTATTGGGCAAGAAATTTTTTTGCAGTTTTCTCACCAACACCCGGCAGTCCAGGGATGTTATCAACCGCATCTCCCATCATCCCCAAATAATCAATAACTTGTTCGGGATGCGTTATTTCAAACTTTTCTTGCACTTCGGGAATACCCCAAATTTCAATTCCATTGCCCATGCGTGCAGGGCGATACATAAAAATATTTTCGGAAACCAATTGGGCAAAGTCCTTGTCTGGAGTAACCATAAACACCTCAAAAGATTCTTTCTCAGCTTGCTTGGCCAGCGTACCGATAATGTCATCGGCCTCATAGCCTTCTAGTTCAATGATGGGAATGTGGAGGGCTTTGAGCAGTTTTTGAATATAGGGGACTGCAATTTTAATGGCTTCTGGCGTTTCGGAGCGATTGGCTTTGTAGTCAGCGAAAATGTCGTTTCTAAATTTTGAGCCTCCCTTGTCAAAAGCAACAGCCAGATGATCGGGGCGTTCTTTTTTAATGACATCAAAAAGCGAGTTGGTAAAACCCAATATGGCACTGGTGTCCATACCTTTAGAATTAATTCTGGGGTTTTTGATAAACGCGTAATATCCACGAAAAATTAACGCATAAGCATCTAAAAGGAAAAGGCGGTTTTTGGACATAGTTGTTTTTAAACTGTGTTAAAAATAGGGTTAATAACCCAAAAGGGAAAAAGGAATTTTCAATAATAAAACATCTGCGTTTACGCCCATATTCGTTGAGTTATGGAAAAAATGTATTTTTGAACTATCAAATAATACGACATGTCCAAGTTTGGAGAATTAATTGGTGCTAATATTCCCCTTCTGTTGAGTTTTTATACCGACTGGAATGACCCCTCTGTGCAAATGCATGCCGTGCTACGGGATGTAGCAGCTGCGATGGGCGATAACGGGAAAGTAGTAAAAATAGATGTTGATAAAAACCCCAAGTTAGCCGAAGCCCTTCGAGTTAAAGGACTGCCTACCCTAATGATATACAAATCAGGAGAAATGGTTTGGCGACAAAGTGGCGAACAAGATGCCAATACCCTTATTGGCCTTATGAAAGATTTTGTCTAGTCTTGTTGATAGGGTCCAACAGCTTTTTTAAAGTCCTTATTGGCTTCAGAAACGAGGGCTAAATCTGGCTCTGCGATTTGATAGCTTTCAATCAATTCTTGATATCCCCTAATTTCATAGGAGATGCTTTCCTTGTAATATTGCAGTTCCTCTTGAGGTATTTGGCTGAATAACGCTAACCTGTTTTGATATACTTGCGCAATGGCATCAAACAGCAGTCGCCCTGAATCTTCCATTTCTGCATCAAACAATACCTCAACATAAGGGGTCATGGGTGTATAGTAGTCATAGGCCGAATACAGGGGAGCAAAAGTTCTAGAGCTTTCAATAAAATCTTGAATTAAGCCCTTGGCAACAACGGTATGCTCAGCGGCCACCGTAGCATCCACAACTGCGCGATAGCGCTCCATGTCGGTTAATATGATTTCAGCATAAGCCCGCTGATTCGCATTTCCAATGGTATTATAATATTTGAGTTTGTCTTGGTACTTGAAAGCAATTTTTTCAGCCAAGGCACCTGCTTTATCGTTGGCATTGGCTTGGTAATAAGCAGCAACAATTGGTGTTAAGAGGCTGTAATATCCAAAATATTCAAACGGCATTTTTTCCATGCACAAATCCAAAACATCGATTGCTTTTTTGGGCTTACCTTCTTTGGTTAACTGCTCTGCTAGGCGCGTCAAATTACTTCTAAAAGAAATGCTGTTTTTACGTGTTTCTGGGTCGTGATAAATTTGATCGCTATCTGCATTTCCCCAATCCCATTTTTTGACGATGTCATACATTTTATCGGCATGAATGCGCCCCATTTGATACGGATTGATGGGGTTTTCAGGCGTTTTGATAGGCACCAGCTTATAGACCAGCCCGTCCAACTGTAAATACGATTTCATCCATATATATTCTTCTTCTTCATAACTGCCCCCTGTGAAGTATATTGGTCGTTTCCAGTCATTGTTATGCAAGATGTCAAGCATCATTAATCGATTTTTGTACAAGCCAGATTTAGGCAGGTCAATGTCGATATAATCTACAATCAGGTCGGCATCTTCTGGCAGAACCAGGCCACTTTTTAAGACATTTTCTTTGTTGACAGGCACCCTAATTTTATTGGTTGGATAGTAAACCAAGTCAAGTGTTCCTTGTGGTATTTGATCTGTATCTACTTCATATTGTTGAAGCAGATGCTTGTAGCGCGTACGGGGGTTATCACTGGACACCCAAGTCATAAAGTCTGCTAAATCCCAACGCACACTGTCGCTCACTTCCTCAAATTTGATGTAATCTCGTGTTCCGTAAGCGTACTGGCTATGGGTCAGTTGAGAAGGAATCGGATTACTCTGGTAGGTTTTACGTTTTAGTTGATCAATATACCAATCAGTAGCCAGTAGTTGTGTATTGATACTGCGCACATCGGTACGATAACCTTCAATTTCTTGTGCGTACCAAATCGCAAAAGTATCATTGTCGCCAATGGTAAAAATCATGGCGTCTTTGTCTTCGTCAATAGAATCTAAATAAGCTTTTGCTGTTGATTGTGCCGTATATCGGTTTGACCGGTCGTGGTCATCCCAATTTTGGGAGCCCATAAGCACTGGCACAGCAAGCAAGCAAAGCGCAACACTTAAAGGAGCTGCCACACGGGCAGAAACTATCTTTTTAAGGCTGTCGCCAAGGGCTACTACGCCAATACCAATACACATGGCAAACACATAAAAAGAACCAACAAGTGCGTAGTCGCGTTCACGTGGTTCAAAAATGCGTTCGTTTAGGTATACTTTTAGTGCCAAGCCTGTAAAGAGGAAAAACACCAGCAGTACCCAAAATTGTTTTTTGTCTTGCTGGTATAAAAACAAGGCTCCAAGCAAGCCCAAAAATAAGGGCAGCATGAAGTAGGTATTCCGGCCTTTGTTGTTTTTCGCATCTTGGTAAAGGTTGTTTTGTGGCCCTAGTCTTATGCTGTCAAGCCATGATATGCCGCTGATCCAATTGCCATTAAATGGATCGAGTTCTCCTTTTTCGTCATTCTGTTTTCCAGCAAAATTCCACATAAAGTAGCGGAAATACATATAATTTATTTGGAAGTCAACAAGGTAGGTTAGGTTGTCTATCAAAGACGGTTTTTCGATGTCAATATATGTACCAAAGCGCTGCAAAAACTGGTGGTATCCCTGCGCATCAACCTCGTTGTTGTTAACTCTTGATATAAAGTCATTTATTAATTCAATGAGCTTTTCTTGGTTTCGGTATTCGGGTTTGATATCAAAATTGGGTGCGCCGTAGTAAGTGATGTAGTTTACCGCATTGCCAGAGCTCCACAAGCGAGGAAGTAACCCTAAATGTTTGCTATTGGCATTGATGCGTGCATTTTCCCAAGCATTGACGATTACATAACGCCCCCGTTTGAGGTCTTTTTCGTATTTGGGTTTATCGTCTCTGTAGGGGTCATTTTCATCTTGCCCTGCATACATATCGGTATACATTGGGCCGTAGAACAAATGGGTTTCAGGATACTGTTCTAAGTTGTAATAGGCCAATAAGGATCGGGCATCAGCGGGTGCGTTTTCGTTTATAACGGTGTTGGCATTGGCGCGGATCGGTAGCATGATCCATGAAGAAAAGCCGATAAGTATAAAGGCAATGCACCAAAGTCCTGTGTTGAGCTGAACCCATTTCTTTAATTGCGTAAAGCGCAACCCCCAAATGAAAAAAGCCATGATAGACAAACCCGCAATAATGGTTCCCGAGTTAAACGGCAACCCAAATGAATTTACAAAGAAAACCTCAGCATTTCCAAAATAAGCTAGCGTTAGCGGTAGCAAGAGTTTAAAAACAAACAACAATACGGCAACGGACACCACATTGGCAATCACAAAAGATTTCCAAGAAAAAGCATAGTTTCTAAAATAGTATAACATTCCAATGGCAGGTACGGTAAGAAGCCCCATAAAGTGGACGCCAAAAGAAAGCCCGGTGAGAAATGCAATCAAGACAAGCCAACGATCGCCACGTGGGGTGTGCATTTCTTCTTCCCACCTAAGACCAAGCCAAAACATGACAGAGGTAATAAACATGGCCATGGCATATACTTCTGCTTCAACGGCATTAAACCAAAAAGAGTCTGAAAAGGCATAACTCAATGCGCCCACTGCTGCAGCGCCCAACACCAATGTTTCATTGGGTCCTTTTGGATTTTCGTCTTTAATAACAAAGCGCGTAATGATGCGGGTGAGCGACCAAAACATAAAAAGTATGGTAAAGCCACTTGCCATTACCGACATCATATTTACCCAAAAAGCCACGTTTTCAGGGCCACTGGCAAATGAGGAGAAAAAGGCACCCATCATCTGAAAAAGGGGTGCACCAGGGGGATGTCCTACCTGAAGTTTTGCCGAAGTTGCGATATATTCGCTACAATCCCAATAACTTGCTGTGGGTTCAACAGTTAGGTAGTAGGTCGTAAAAGCAATAAAAAACACAAACCAACCTGTAAGTGCATTTTTTTTGTCAAAATTCATAGGTCTCGTAAAGGGCACTAAAGTACAATATCTGCTAAAACTTGACATAAGAATTTTTTAAACTATTGGCGCAACAAAAACTTTGTGCTATTTTTGCCAACCGTTTGCCAAGTGCAATTGGATAAATATAGGCTTCCGTTTTTAGAAGAAGCCCATTGTATTGGCCTATGGTGTAACTGGCAACACGTCTGATTTTGGTTCAGAAGAGTCTAGGTTCGAGCCCTAGTAGGCCAACAAAAACCCATTCTTTTAGAGTGGGTTTTTTAGTTTAATCCAACTCCAGCTGCCAAACCTGCTTTAAAATGTTCCCAGTCGGAAAAGATTTCTCTAAACACTGTAAAGGTTATTACAAAGACAATGATTTGAAGAACTTGTTTGTTCTCTAGTTTAAGATTTTTCATAACACAAGTGATAAGGTTTTAAGGGGCTACTAACTCAAAAATACAAAATCCAATATTATTGCTATATTTGCCCCGTTTAACGGGAAGAGGTAGGGGGACAGCGTCCTCTTTTTTATTTTATGGATTTTAATAAACGCATACACGAATTACTAAACGAAGCTTTGGCCGAGCAGCCTAGCTTGTTTTTGGTGGATCTAAGCATCGACTTAGCTTTGCACATCCGTGTTGTACTTGATGGCGATGCTGGAGTAACCCTTGAGCAGTGCATGCAAGTGAGCCGTCATATTGAGCATAACCTAGATAGAGAAGCACATGATTTTTCACTAGAAGTAGGTTCTGCAGGTGCTGCCGCACCCCTTATGCAACCGCGTCAATACAAAAAACACGTGGGACGTATTTTAAAAATCATCACCAATAGCGATGAAGAGCTAAAGGGAACCCTTACTGCTTCTGACGATCAAATGATCGCACTGCAGTGGAAAGCACGTGAACCAAAACCCGTTGGTAAAGGAAAACACACCGTAACAAAGGATGCCAAAGTGTCCTATGAGGAAATTAAAAAAGCAACCGTTCAAATTCAATTTAACAAGTAATATGGAAAATCTCGCCCTTATAGAGTCGTTTTCGGAGTTTAAAGACGAAAAATTTATCGACCGAGTAACATTAATGTCAATACTAGAAGAAGTGTTTCGCAATACCTTGAAAAAGAAATATGGAACTGATGATAACTTTGATATTATTATCAATCCAGACAAAGGAGATTTGGAAATATGGCGTAATCGCATTGTTGTGGAAAACGGCGAGGTAGAAGATCCCAACGAGGAAATCGAACTTTCTGAAGCCCAAAAAATTGAGCCCGATTTTGAAGTGGGTGAAGATGTTTCTGAAGAAGTAAAACTTGCAGATCTAGGAAGGCGCTCAGTTTTGGCACTACGTCAAAATTTGGTGGCGCGTATTCACGAACACGACAACACCATTATTTACAAGCAATTTATTGACCTGGTTGGTGAAATCTATACGGCTGAGGTGCATCACATACGCAACCGCGTTGTGATTCTACTTGACGATGAAGGAAACGAAATCATTTTGCCTAAGGACCGACAAATCCCATCAGATTTCTATAGAAAGGGAGATAACGTGCGTGGTATTATTGAAAGCGTGGAACTTAAAGGTACCAAACCCAGTATAATTATGTCGCGTACTGCACCACGATTCTTGGAAAAATTATTTGAGCAAGAAATTCCTGAGGTATTTGATGGATTGATTACCATTAAAAAGGCCGTTCGTGTTCCTGGCGAAAAAGCAAAAGTAGCTGTTGACTCGTATGACGACCGCATCGATCCTGTTGGGGCTTGTGTGGGAATGAAAGGTTCTCGTATTCACGGCATCGTACGTGAATTGGGTAATGAAAATATTGATGTGATCAACTACACCAACAACACCCAGCTTTTGATTACAAGAGCGTTAAGCCCAGCTAAAGTTACTTCGGTTAAAATTGACGAAGAGACCAAGCGAGTAGAAGTCATGATGGATCCAAGCGAAGTATCCAAAGCTATTGGCCGTGGAGGATTTAACATCCGACTAGCCGGACAGCTTACGGGCTACGAAATTGACGTGTACCGTGAGGGCATGGAAGAAGACGTTGAGTTAACTGAGTTTTCTGATGAAATTGAAGCTTGGATTATAGCCGAATTCAAAAAGGCAGGATTAGACACTGCTAAAAGTGTTTTAGAAGAGGATATCGAAGATTTGATAAAACGTACCGATTTGGAAGAGGAAACCATTTCAGATGTGCGTAAAATATTAAGCGCAGAATTCTCGAACGAATAACCAAACCCGGCAATTTTTTATTTTTGATTGCGCAAAAGATTATATGGCAGATTTAAAAACAATTCGAATTAACAAAGTACTCCGCGAGCTAAACATTTCGTTGGATCGTGCAGTGGAACACCTATCCGAAAAAGGATTCTCGGTGGAAGCACGCCCGACAGCCAAAATTTCGCAGCAGGAGTACGAACTTCTTTTAGACGCCTTCCAAACGGACCGCTCAAAAAAAGAAGCTTCTCACGAGGTTTTTGAAGAGAAACGTAAAGAAAAAGAAGCCATTCGTGAACAGGCGCAAAAAGAAGAAGTGCCTGCTCCTGAACTCTCTAAGCCAACAAACGTAGTCAAGGCGCAAGCCAATTTGAGCGGCCTGAAACCCGTAGGTAAAATTGACTTAAACCCTAAGCCAAAACCTGCTGCAGCACCCAAAGCAGCAACACCCGAACCCAAGGCAGAAGCACCAAAAGAAGTAGTAGCACCCCAGCAGGCAGAAGCACCTGCTGCTGTCGCGAAAACAGAAACACCTGTTAAAGAAGCAACTCCTGCTAAGGAAGAAACACCTGAAGAACCAACTGCCGAAAATTCCGGCAAGATTGAAACTCAGTACAAAAAATTAAGTGGATTAAAATCAGCTGGGGAGAATATTGACTTGTCAAAATTCAAAAAACCAGCACCAAAGAACCCTGCTGATAACGATAGCAATAAGCGTCGCAGAAAACGTATTACAAAAGATACAGGCCCAGGAAATCGTAAGCCCAACAATAATCGTGGCAACAAGCAGCAGCGCCCGGAGGTAACAAAAGAGGAGCCTACAGAAGAAGAAATCCAGAAGCAAATCCGCGAAACGCTTGAAAAACTGCAAGGAAAGACGTCCAAGTCAAAAGGAGCCAAGTACCGCCGTGAAAAGCGAGACTCTCACCGTCAAAAATCGGAGGAAGAAGAAGCATTACAAGAAGCGGAAAGCAAAATCCTTAAGGTTACAGAGTTTGTAACTGTTGGAGAAGTGGCTACTATGATGGACATCAGCTCCACGCAAATCATTTCGGCTTGCATGTCGCTAGGTATCATGGTTACCATGAATCAGCGCTTGGATGCTGAAACACTTTCTGTTGTTGCTGAAGAATTTGGATTTGAAGTAGAATTTGTAACTGCTGATATTGAAGAAGCCGTTGAGGTAGTCGAAGACAAACCTGAAGACTTAAAACACCGCGCACCCATAGTAACAGTAATGGGGCACGTTGATCACGGTAAAACATCCCTTTTGGATTATGTGCGAAGTGCCAACGTAATTCAAGGAGAATCTGGTGGAATCACGCAGCACATTGGTGCCTACAGCGTAAAAGTTAAAAATGGACAAACCATTACCTTTTTAGATACGCCAGGTCACGAAGCCTTTACCGCTATGCGTGCACGAGGAACACAAGTAACCGACTTGGTTATTATTGTGGTTGCTGCCGATGACGATATAAAGCCACAAACCAAAGAGGCTATCAGCCACGCACAAGCGGCTTCAGTGCCTATTGTATTTGCGATTAATAAAATGGACTTACCAACAGCCAACCCTGATAAAATCAAGGAAAGCTTAGCTGGAATGAATCTATTGGTTGAGGATTGGGGTGGAAAAATTCAATCCCAAGACATATCTGCCAAGACAGGTCAAGGTGTTGAGGAGCTTTTAGAAAAAGTACTCTTGGAAGCAGAGCTGTTAGAGCTAAAAGCAAACCCAGACAAGGCTGCTCAAGGAACTGTCGTTGAAGCATTTTTGGACAAGGGTAGAGGATATGTATCGACCATACTGGTGCAATCTGGAACACTTACCGTTGGAGATTATATTTTGGCTGGACGCCACAGTGGTAAAGTAAAAGCAATGCACAACGAGCACGGCAAAGAACTCGAATCCGCTGGACCGTCTACACCCGTTTCGATTTTAGGTCTTGACGGCGCACCACAAGCCGGAGATCGCTTTAATATTTATGGCGACGAACGAGAAGCCAAGCAAATTGCAGCAAAACGCACGCAATTGGTGCGTGAGCAATCGGTAAGAACACAACGTCACATTACATTAGATGAAATAGGAAGACGTATTGCGCTAGGCGACTTTAAAGAATTGAACATCATCCTCAAAGGAGATGTTGATGGTTCTGTTGAAGCCTTAACGGACTCGTTCCAAAAGCTTTCTAACGAAGAAATTCAAGTTAATATCATCCACAAAGGCGTTGGTGCCATAACCGAATCGGATGTGTTGTTGGCCTCGGCTTCCGATGCAATTGTTATTGGGTTTAATGTACGTCCTATGGGAACTGCTCGTCAATTGGCGGAAAAAGAGGAAATCGATATTCGAAGTTACTCTATCATTTACGATGCCATCAATGATCTTAAGGACGCTATGGAAGGCATGCTTTCGCCTGAATTTAAGGAAGAAATTAGGGGTAATGCCGAAATTAGAGAAACCTTTAAGATTTCGAAAGTGGGTACCATTGCTGGCTGTATGGTCACAGATGGTAAAATTATCCGTAACTCAGGCGTTCGTATTATCCGTGAAGGGGTCGTTATTTACACAGGCGAGTTGGAATCTCTCAAGCGCTTTAAAGACGACGTAAAGGAGGTTACTAAAGGCTACGATTGTGGACTTCAGATCAAAGGATATAACGATATTAAAGAAGGCGATGTTGTGGAGTGCTACGAACAAGTAGCCATCAAAAAAACGCTAAAATAAGTTAAGGTTTTAACACAAAAGCTGAACGAAATCTTCGTTTTACTTTTTCCAATTCTGCCGATGCTTCTCGCTCTGTGACATAATTACCAGTTCTTATTTTGTAGTTGGGCGTTTCAAAAATCAACCGGGCAGTCATGTCTGGGAACAAGGCTTTAAATCGCTCCAATTCCGCAGTGGTAGCTTCAAAACTTCCGTAAAAAACCTGTATGGTATATTGTTTTTTGGCCGCATTCAAACGATCTAGAGCTATTTTTTTTTCGAGTAAGCTATCGAGTTTTTTGGGAGCACTTAGTTGAGTTTGTGCTTGCTGCCCCATCAAGAAGGAGCAGTTGATCAAAACACAAAAAATAAAACAGATTGTTTGTGGGCGCATGTTGTATTTCATTAAAGGCAAAAATACACCATTATTTAAATTATTTTTTGTTAAAAAGATGCTAAACATTATTTTTATATAGTATTGATTATCAATAACATAGTATATTATTTAGACAGAATATAAATTAAAACTTTGATCCCTAACTAGTTTTTAAAATGGGGGCTGTGTCGTAATTTTGCTGACGAATTCATAAATGTGTGAATTAACCAACAATTAACCTCGTATGCACAAGGACAGCTTTCTAGCTCACCTTCCATTACTGCTTCTAACGCTCTGCTTCAGCTTCGCTGTAAATGCCCAAGATCCTGACATCCAAAAGGGAAAATCTTTATTCAATGCCAACTGTGCTGCTTGTCACAAACTCAAGAAACGTGCTGTAGGGCCTGCCCTAGCCGGCGTTTCTGCCAAGTACGACAAAGAGTGGCTTTACAGTTGGATTAAGAATTCGACTGCCATGGTAAAGTCTGGCGATGCTCAAGCGGTTGCCATTTATGAAGAGTACAATGGCTCTGTTATGACCTCGTTTCCACAACTTTCAAATGAGGACATGGATAATATTTTAGCTTACACCGACTACACGCCTCCTGCACCAGCTGCAGCTGCAATGCCTGCTGCGGTAGCTGCTGAATCAGGTGATGGCCTCACGAACGATTTGATTTTGACCTTGTTGCTGTTGGTTCTGGCCGCATTGGTGACCATGTTATTTTTGGTTAACAAAACATTAAATAAGATTGCAGCGGCTAACGGCGTTGAGCTTGTTGAGAAAGAAAAAAGAAAGCGCACACCACTTTGGAAAGCCTATGCTCAAAACCCATTTTTGGTATTTGTAACCGTTATATTTTTGTTGCTTTCAAGTGCTTATGTTGGTTATAGCTACTTGATGCAAGTAGGTATCGATCAGGGTTATATGCCCATTCAACCGATACACTATTCTCACAAAATTCACGCTGGAGATAACCAAATTGAGTGTAAATATTGTCATTCCTCTGCACGTGTTTCCAAACATTCTGGCATCCCTTCACTTAATGTGTGTATGAACTGTCACATGAATATTGCCGAATACAACGGTGAGGAAGATTTAGAAAAGGGATACACAAAGGAATTTTACACCAACGAAATCAAAAAGCTTTACAAAGCTGTAGGTTGGGACGAAGCAACTCAAAGCTATACAGGAGAAACGGAACCTGTGAAGTGGGTGCGTATTCATAACCTGCCAGACTTTGTGTATTTTAACCACGCACAGCACGTTTCTGTTGCGGGAATTGAGTGTCAGAAATGTCATGGCCCTGTTGAAGAAATGGAAATTCTATATCAGCATTCACCGCTTACCATGGGATGGTGTATCAACTGTCACCGTGAAACAAACGTAAATGTTAAAGACAATGGATACTACACCAAGATCCATGAAGAATTGTCAAAAAAATACGGAGTAGAGAAACTAACCGCTGCCCAAATGGGTGGATTGGAGTGTGGAAAGTGTCATTATTAAGAATTAACATATGCCCAATCAAAAAAAATACTGGAAAAGCGAAGTAGAGTTAAACGATCAGTCAACTTTGGCGGAGGATTTGGCTCAAAAAGAGTTTGTTCAAAAGCTCCCAGAAGACCTGTTAGGTAATTCGGAATTACCAGAAAGCGATACTTCTCGTCGTGACTTCTTAAAATATATGGGTTTTAGTACTGCTGCGGCTACTCTAGCAGCATGTGAGGGCCCTATCAACAAATCTATTCCTTATGTTGTACAGCCAGAGCAAATCATTCCAGGTATTGCCAATTACTACGCTACAACTCTGATTGACGGTTTTGACACTGCCAGCATACTTATTAAAACTCGTGAAGGACGTCCTATCAAGGTTGAAAACAACCCTGATGCACCTGTTAATAATGTTGCAAATGCACGGGTACAAGCTTCTGTCTTATCGCTCTATGATAGTATGCGTGTACAAGGCCCCACACAAGCAGGCGTTGATGTAAGTTGGGATACCCTTGAGTCAAATGTTGCCCAGCAGCTCAAAGTACTTGCTGAAAACGGTAAAGAGGTTGCGTTAATTACGCCTTCTCTAGCCAGCCCAACAACGAATCAAATCATCAAAGATTTTCAAGCCAAGTTTTCGAATGTTAGCCATCACGTTTATGATGCACTTTCCGAAACAGCGGCACTCAATGCATTTGAAAAAGCATACGGTAAACGCGCGCTTCCTAGCTACGATTTCAGCAAGGCGAGCTGTATTGTTTCTGTTGATGCAGACTTTCTAGGAGACTGGCAAGGCGGTGGATATGATACAGGATATGCCAAAACCCGTGTGCCAAAAGGTAAAAAAGGGAAGGCAAAGATGTCCAAGCACTATCAGTTTGAGTCTAACATGACCTTGTCTGGCGCCAATGCTGACTTCCGTATACCCACTACTGCAACCGAACAACAATTTGTATTGGCAGCACTTTACGGGGCATTGACCAACAGGTCTTACCCGACCTCGCTTTCAAAAGCGCTAAACGCAAAAGTTTCTGAGATTGCTACTGCCCTAAAAGCAGCTGGTAAAGGGGCTGTTGTGGTTACCGGTTTGCAAAACGAAGACGCTCAACGCGCTGCTTTGGCGATCAATGAACTGTTAGGTTCTGATGTCATAGATGTTAGACAGAACACATCACTTCGTCAAGGCGACGCAAGTCAAATAAACCAGTTAGTAAACGATCTTAATAGCGGAAAAGTTTCTGGTGTGATTATGGCAGGGGTTAATCCCGCATATACACTTCCTAATGCTGATGCGTTCATTGAAGGACTTAAGAAAGCAGCATTGTCTGTGAGCTTTAGCATGAAAAATGATGAGACAGCCGTGCACTGCCAATGGGTAGCTTCAGCACCTCATTATTTGGAATCTTGGGGCGATGTGGAAATGAAAATGGGTCACTATGCACTTATGCAGCCTACGATTCGTCCACTATTTGACACCAAACAATTTCAAGAGGTATTACTTAAATTAAGTGGCAGTACACAAAGTTATGATGATGCTATCAAGGCTTACTGGAATGCCAATATTCTCGGCGGCACATCATTTAACGAAGCCCTTCACGATGGGTTTTATGTCACCGCTAGCAACAACCGCCTTGCTTACCGCGATAATGTAGATGCGTTAATGCAGCGTCTTATTCGCGCTAAATCTAAAGCAGGATTAGAATTACACCTATACACCAAAACAGGAATTGGCGATGGTCAACAAGCCAACAACCCTTGGTTACAAGAATTCCCAGACCCGATTTCTCGTATTACTTGGGATAATTATTTAACCGTTTCCAAAGCAGATGCAGAAGCACTGGGGTTAAAAAACGTCAACCAATCAGATGGAGCGCTTGATGGCAGTATTGCTGAAGTCAAACTCAACGATATTGTCGTAAAAGCACCCGTGCTTATTCAGCCGGGACAAGCCGTAGGCACAGTCGGATTGGCATTGGGTTATGGTAAAACTGCTGGGATGAAATCTGAAATGCAGGTTGGTGTTAACGCATACTCATTATATCAGAACTTTAATCCAGTACAAAGCGTAACTTTGATGGCTACTAGCGACATGCATGAATTTGCCTGTACGCAGTTACAAAATACGCTGATGGGTAGGGGCGAGATTGTTCGTGAAACTTCCCTTGAAATATTCAATACCAAAGACGCTAAATATTGGAATTC
Source organism: Flavobacteriaceae bacterium (assembly GCA_040261965.1). GTDB lineage: Bacteria > Bacteroidota > Bacteroidia > Flavobacteriales > Flavobacteriaceae > UBA7446. The sequence continues at coordinate 928 of JBDQNA010000004.1, read as the reverse complement.
GATGACACAAGTGTCTCGTGATCACGAAGAAATTGATGTAACTTCTCCCGACGCAGATATGTGGCAAGCCTTTGATCGTTCAATTGGGCACCACTTTAATTTGTCCATTGACTTAAATTCCTGTACAGGTTGCGGCGCTTGTGTGATTGCTTGTCATGCTGAAAACAACGTTCCTGTTGTTGGTAAGCACGAAATCCGTAAGTCACGAGATATGCACTGGTTGCGAATTGACCGCTATTACTCTGCTCAAGATACATTTGAAGGAGATTTAGAGACAGTAGAAAACATCAGTGGATTGGGAGATTCCCTGTCTACTTTTAACAAAATGGAAGACCCCTCGGCCAATCCGCAAGTAACCTTCCAGCCGGTTATGTGTCAACACTGTAATCACGCTCCTTGTGAAACCGTTTGTCCAGTGGCTGCAAGTTCTCACGGACGTCAGGGCCAAAACCACATGGCATATAACCGTTGCGTAGGAACCCGTTATTGTGCTAACAACTGTCCGTATAAAGTACGTAGATTCAACTGGTTCTTATACAATAAGAATGACGAATTTGATTACCACATGAACGACGACTTAGGACGTATGGTATTAAACCCAGACGTGGTGGTTCGTTCTAGAGGGGTAATGGAAAAATGTTCAATGTGTATTCAAATGACACAAAAAACCATTTTAGATGCGAAACTTGAAGGTCGTGAAATCAAAGATGGCGAATTCCAAACAGCATGCTCAAGTGCGTGTGGAACAGGGGCCTTGGCTTTTGGTGACATCAATGACAAAGACAGTAAGGTAGCACACCTCAAAGAAGACAATCGAATGTATCACCTGCTTGAAAGTATTGGTACAAAACCGAATGTGATGTATCAAGTTAAAGTTAGAAATACTTAAGGAACGATTTATGGCTAGTCACTACGAAGCACCCATTAG
>JBDQNA010000094.1:0-4983 GCA_040261965.1 Flavobacteriaceae bacterium | reverse complement strand
TTGCAGTGACACGGCTTACCACCCCCTTATAATTGACATCATTCACAAGGCAGATTGGTTATACCACGAAGCTACTTTTTTAAACCAACATAAAGCGCTGGCAGCACAAACCAAGCATAGCACTGCCCAACAGGCAGCTGAGATTGCCAAAAAGGCCGAAGTGGGCCGTTTGATTTTAGGTCATTACTCCTCAAGGTACAAAGACTTAGGACTATTTGTTGATGAGGCAAAAGCTGTATTTCCAAATGTGATCTTAGCGGCAGATGGTGCTGTGATTTCCTAACGTATTTTTGTACATTTATAAAATGGAAAGAGACTTTGGGCATCTTCGAAAAAACTATGAGGCAAACGTACTTGACGAAGCACAACTTCCCAATTCGCCTACTGTTCTGTTCAATCAATGGTTTGATGAAGTGACACAAAGTGGTGGCGTAGCGGAAGTAAACGCCATGACCCTAGGTTCAATTGATGATACCGGAAAAATCAAGGCTCGTATTGTGTTATTGAAAGAGTTAACTTCGGAAGGTTTTATTTTTTATACAAATTACAGCAGTGATAAATGTAGGGCGCTCTTTACCAATCCTAAAGTTAGCTTATCTTTTTTTTGGCCAAATTTAGAACGGCAAGTCATTATTTCAGGAACAGCTACGAAAGTAGCACCTGATGTGTCAGATGCTTATTTTGCTTCAAGACCAACAGGAAGTCAAATTGGGGCTCATGTATCCCCTCAAAGCGATGTCATCGCTTCAAGAGAAATCTTAGAAGCGCGTCAATCAGTATTGGAGGAACAGTTTGCAGGTAAGGATATTCCACGTCCCTCACACTGGGGCGGCATTGTGGTTGCCCCTTTTGAAATGGAGTTTTGGCAGGGTAGGCCCAATCGATTACACGACCGTATTGTTTACTTAAAACGGGATGATACTTGGTCAAAACAGCGAAAAGCACCTTAGCCGATACATTAACGCCCCGCAACGATTTAAAGATGAAAACATGGATCATGATACGTCATGGAAAGTCTTCTTGGGAACTAAATGTTTCTGATAAAGACCGTCCCCTTAATCAACGCGCGATTGATGATGCCCACAAAATGGGTGCCTTTTTGGAAGAACAAAAATATACTGTTGACGCCGTTTTTTCAAGTCCTGCTATACGAGCTGCTCATACTGCACTTATTGTATCTCGAGAAATGAATTTACCAATCCACAAAATGTCTTTTAGCGAATCTCTCTATGATTTTTCTGGTGAAGATGTATTGGAGTTTGTCCGATGTCTTGATGATACTATGGACAGGGTCATGACTTTTGGTCATAATAATGCCTGTACTTCTTTGGCGTATTCTTTAGCGGATTTTGCTGGTGATAACATTCCAACGGCTGGTGCTGTCCTTTTTCGCTTTGATGTATCTTTGTGGTCAGAGATTACCAAAGCAAATGCTGAATATTTTTTTCCAAAAACCATAGCCAAGCCGTGACACTTCCATTTGTAAATCGTGAATTGAGCTGGTTAGACTTTAACCGCCGTGTTTTGCAAGAGGCGCAAGACGAAAGCGTTCCTTTGATTGAGCGTGTACGTTTTATAGGGATTTTTTCAAATAATTTAGATGAGTTTTTTAAGGTGCGTTATGCTACTGTAAAACGTATTGCACAGTTGGAGGCAGCTTCTAAATCGTCCGAGACCACAAATGCAGAGGCGCTGTTGCAAGAGATTACCCAAAAGACCATCGCGCTTCAAGATGAAAGCTTTAAAACCATACAGCAACTAACTGTTGCTTTGGCCGATGAGAACATCTTTATTTTGGATGAAACCGCTCTCGATAAAGAGCAAAGTGAATTTGTTCATGCATTTTTCACTAAAAAAGTAAGTCCAAATCTGCTTACTATACTCATTAACGATAACAGCTTGTTGCCTAGCAATAGAGGGAACAACGCTTTTTTAGCTGTCCGTATTGAGCAACAAGATGGTGGCTCACAGTTTGCATTGATTCAAATGCCCACAGACCTTGAACGTATTGTAGTCCTGCCTTCCCGTGATGGAAAACAGTTTGTGATGTTATTAGACGATCTTATCCGTCATCAAATGCAGTACATTTTCCAAATACTTTCACCTACTAAAATTAAGGCGCATATGGTAAAATTTACTCGAGATGCCGAGCTTGATTTTGACGATGATATCAATAAAAGTTATGTTGAAAAAGTAGCTTCAAGTGTACGAGATAGAGTAGAGGGCGATCCTGTTCGTTTTGTTTATGATAAAAATATTGATGACGATACGCTTGAGATTTTATTGGAAAAATTTCAAATCGGATCTCGAGACAGTATAATCCCTGGGGGGCGCTACCACAACAGAAGGGACTATATCAAGTTTCCTAGTTTGGGGCGCAATGATTTACTCTACGACATAAAGCCACCGCTGCCTATTGCGGGCTTTTCCTTGGAAAAAAGTATTTTATCTCAAATAAGACAACGCGACTTTTTACAGTTCACTCCTTACCACAGCTTTAATTATGTTGTGGGCTTTTTAAGAGAAGCTTCATTAGATCCAAAAGTTAAGAGTATTTCCATTACGATTTATCGCTTGTCAAGTGAATCTCATATAGCAAATGCACTTATTCAAGCCGCACGAAACGGCAAACAGGTGACAGTACAAATTGAGTTACAGGCACGTTTTGATGAGGCGGCCAATATTCGTTATGCAGAAATACTTAAAAATGAAGGCGTACGTCTTATTTTTGGAATACCAAGCCTTAAAGTTCATTCCAAAACTTGTTTAGTTCAACGCCAAGAAGGAGATAAGCTCATGCGCTATGGGTTTTTAAGTACCGGTAATTTTAACGAGTCTACAGCACGAGTCTACACCGACTACACGCTTTTTACTGCCAACCAGCAAATTTTAAAAGAAGTCAATAAGGTGTTTACCTTTTTAGAAAAAAGCTATAAAATTCCCGTTCACAAACACCTGCTGATTTCTCCATTTTCTACGTCAACTGGATTTAAAGAACGTATTATTCGTGAAATGGCATTGGCACAAGCGGGGAAGAATGCTCTAATACGCATTAAAATAAACAACATCACCAATTATGAAATGGTTGCTGCCCTTTACGAAGCCAGTCAGGCCGGTGTACAAATACGAATGATTGTTCGTGGAATTTGTTGTCTGGTTTCTGGAGTGCCTGGTGTTAGTGATAATATTGAAGTCATTAGCGTAGTAGATCGTTATTTAGAGCATCCACGGATGGTTATTTTTGAAAATAGTGGTGATAGAGAAATATTTATTTCTTCAGCCGATTGGATGACCCGTAACTTGGATAACCGTGTCGAGGTGACCTGTCCAATTTACGACAAAGACATACAGCAAGAACTTGTAGATACTTTTGAATTGAGTTGGAATGACAACGTAAAGGCACGTTGGGTAAATGATGAAGCTAAACCTATTTATCGCAATAATGGCGCTGCAACGCTGCGCTCGCAAGTGGCTACCTATTCATACTATCAGAATAAACTAAAATCATCTTGAGAATCTCTAAATATGCTGCTATAGATATAGGCTCAAACGCCGTGCGTTTGTTGGTCAGTAATGTTATAGAGCGTAAGAACAAGCCAACCCTTTTCACCAAAAATGCTATGGTTCGTGTACCCATACGACTGGGTCAGGATACTTTTACACATGGCTCTATAGGAATGCCGAATCAGCAGCGTATGATTGATGCCATGCTTTCTTTCAAGAAGCTAATGGGGGTTCACGGCGTTTCTCATTATATGGCTTGCGCTACTTCTGCGCTACGAGAAGCTAAAAATGGTTCGGATCTGGTTGAGCGTATTTTAAAAGAAACCGAAGTAGCCATTGAAATTATTGACGGAAAACGAGAAGCAGAAATCATTGCTATGACGGATTTATATGATGTTATGAAACCTCACAAATCCTACCTCCTTGTTGATGTTGGTGGGGGAAGTACTGAACTTACGGTAATTGATCGTGGTAAAACCATTGCCTCAAAGTCTTTTAAGATAGGAACAGTTCGATTGCTTAATAAAATGGTAGCGGATAACGAAATGGCATCCTACCAAAAATGGATTGAAAAACATACACGCAAACTCGATCGCCTTTCTGTTGTGGGTTCGGGTGGTACCATTAACAAGGTGTTTAAGCTTTCTGGCGTGAAGATAGGAAAGCCCCTTTCCTATATTTTACTCTCAGAATATTTTGAATACTTAAAAAAGCGTACGTATAAAGAGTTAATCGTAGATCTGAGGTTAAATCAAGATCGTGCAGACGTTATCGTACCTGCAGTTCACATCTACCTTTTGGCCATGAAGCAGTCGGGTGCCAATAAAATTTATGTTCCCAAAGTTGGTTTGGCAGACGGCATGATTAAGCTTCTGTACAAAGAGCTACACTAGAGATGGCCGTCTCTCGGATCAATATTCCAAGTTAAATTTTTTCTTAAACAGTTCTAATGTCGGGTTTTTTTCAGCGAGGGCATGGTACTTATCTTCGTTGGTGTAAACAAACTTCTTTTCTTCTTTCACTTCCAAATGTATCTTTAGTGTAAGGGCATCATTCGAAAGCTGGTCCCGTAAATAAAGCATCAACTCATTGCTGTTTTTTTCAAGTTCAACTCTGTTGGTGTCGTTTGGAACTGCGTAGTGAATTTCAACTTTATTCTTAAGCCTAGGAAGGTCAAGCTGTAATAGCGCTACCATATTTCTCTCCCCATTAACAGCAATAATTTCAGTGAATTTTTTCCAGTGTTCTTCAATACTTTCTTGATTTACTTCGTTGTCACGTACTTCGTTGTCCTCGGTAGCAGAAACGACCTTATTTTTGTGCTCTTTTTGAACTTTTAGACTTGATAGTGACAAGCCTGAGACGCCTTGTGAAGACAAGTCTAACTGTATGGTTTCCTCTTTTTCAGGATTGTCAGTGGGTATTTCTGTCTGTTTGTTTTTATCATCAGCTTTTTCTGTAGGGTTTTCTACTGTTTCG
>JBDQNA010000107.1:0-4099 GCA_040261965.1 Flavobacteriaceae bacterium | reverse complement strand
TGTTGTGAGTGCCCAAGGTGGTTGGATACATACCTGTAATTATGGCACTTCGCGCCGGAGAACAAACAGGGGTTGTTGCGTGCATATTGTCATAAATGACACTGTCTTCAGCCAATTGTGAATGGTGAGGCAAGGAGACGGTATCATCGCCATACATTGGAAAAAATTCAGGCGATTGATCTTCACTAACTAGCCAAATAATATTGGGTTGTTTGCTTTGAGCATAAGCAAAAGAAAACGGTAATAAAACAACAACAATAGTGGTAAAGAGTCTTTTCATCTATCAATAAAATTAGCATAATATTTTTGATAGGTATCAAAAAACATATTTCCTATATTCTTCATTCCTTTATAATTATAATGGCCTGCTGGTCTTCCATTCCAATTATGCGTGTAAATTGGAGTGTAGTTTGTTGCCTTGGGGTTATTGCTTTTTAGAATAAGTGAAACGTTAAAGCCTTTTTTACTTGTATCCCTCATACCTTTAACCACTTTATCGTTACCCACTCCCAAAATAAGAAAAGGCATGTATGGAACGTTATAATGATTTCTTACTTTTTGGATAAGTGTAGAAATATTTTGTCCATAGGTGCTTGAAGGCAAAGGGCCATGATCAGATTCACCTTGCACCCACAACATGCCAACAATTTCAAAACTATTGGGGGGTAATTTAGCAAGTTGTGCGTCTGTTGTCGCAATAAAGTCCTCAAAAAGCTTTGGCTTATTTTCATCACCTACAAGCTTTGCTTTTTCTAGGCTCCAGTCTGGATTCCATGCCCCATAAAGTGCGGTGCCGCCTTGAGAGCGCTTGACAAATAAAAACTTCTCTTCAGGATAGGCTTTAGAAAGCGCCATGCCAAAAAACAATTCAGGACCAAAGCACTGGTCAAGTCTAAATTTCTATTTTACAAAAGGCCATGGATCAGTAACATCCAAAGGGCCATCCACAATTAAAGGATCATTTCCATTGTTAACCATTCCTTTATAATAAAAATGGATTCGTTTTTGTGCAAATGCTAATTGCTTTCGCTCATCTATTGTCAGTTTTTCAGCAGCGCCACGCCCATCCATATTAGACTGCCCTGCAAGTAAAAAAACTTTGGTTTTTTTTACGTCTTGGGCTTGCGCCATAGTCAAGCAAAGCACAAATGAAAGTAAAATCAAAAAAAACAGACGATTTGACATAAAATCTTTAGGGTCTAATTAGTTCTTTCGCTGTAAATACGCTTCACGACAACATCGGTCATGGCACGCATTTCTTCTAGTGACATATCGTCCTTGTATTGTTTTTGCAATGATTTTATTTTTTGTTTTAGGTTGGCTGTTATTTGCTCATAGCCTGACTTCCCATACAAATTATTCATTTCGTTTTTGTCGTTTTCTAAGTCAAAAAGTTCCCATTGGTCCATATCATAATAGAAGTGTATCAGCTTATACTTTCCCGTACTTACGCCATAGTGAGGCTGCACTTTGTGCCAAAAGGGGTATTCATAATAGTGATAATATACGGCATCCCTTCCTTTATAGCGTTTGCCATAAAGCTGTCTTTTAAAACTTTCACCTTGAATATCTTTCGGTATCGAAACACCAGCTAAATCCAAGAGTGTAGGTGCAAAGTCAATATTCAACAACAACTCTTTATTGTGCGTACCTGCCTTAATTTTTTTCGGGTATTTGACCATAAAGGGCATGCGGAAGGAAGGTTCATACATCCAGCGTTTGTCAAACCAGCCATGCTCACCTAGATAAAAGCCTTGGTCAGAAGTATAAACCACTATGGTATTTTCATCCAAACCGTTTGCTTTAAGGTAGTCGAGCATTTGTCCGACAGCTTCGTCTACTCCTGCAACACAGCGCAAATAGTCTTTTATATAGCGTTGATACTTCCAATTTTTTAAAGCTGCACCCTGAAGGCTGTCATGAGGAGTCCAAAACTCACCATTATTCCCATAGCGCAGGTAACGGCCCAATTGTCTTTTTGTTAATCCCTCAGGTGCTGGAACCTTTAGATCCTTTCTATTCATATGGTTTTCAATCTCTAGCATATTTTTGGAAGCAGCTAAGCGACCTTCATAATCATCATTAAAGGTTTCATGGTGAGGAAAATCTTCGGTATATAAATCATTAAATTTTGGGTTTGGAGTCCAAGGACGGTGGGGCGCTTTAAACTGATACATCAGCATAAAAGGCTTGTCTTTATCCCTAGTTTCATCAAGCCACTTCAAGGCATCGTGTGCAACTTGTGCTGTTGAGTGACGTGTGGTTTCTTCAATTTTTTTTGTGCCATTTTCTACAAAAACTGTATTGTAATACGTTCCTTGTCCGCCGTGATTGACCATAACTTTTGAATAGTCAAATCCAGTTGGTGCTGTACCTAGATGCCATTTACCTATTACGGCTGTTTGATACCCTGCTTTTTGGAGCAGCTTTGGAAAAGTTTGTTGTGAGCCGTCAAAATCGCCCCCTTTTTCATTTTTGAAGAAACCGTTGACGTGGCTGTACTTACCGGTGAGTATTGCAGCTCTGCTTGGGCCACAAATACTGTTTGTATTATAGGTTGCGTGCATCAACATCCCCTCATTTGCAATACGATCAATATTAGGGGTCGGGGCCAATGCTGCTAGCCAATCGTTATAAGCACTAACAGCACTAACGGCGTGATCATCAGACATTATAAATACAATATTGGGTTGCTTTTTTTGTGCTTGAGCAACAAAAGAAATCAAGACACAAAACAACAGATTTATGGTAGTTTTCATATTATTGAACTGGTTTTAATTTGATTTGTTGACTTAAACTGTCAACAAGTTTTCTGTTTTTGGGCTGATCTGCAATATTGTTCATTTCTAAAGAGTCAACTTTTAGGTCGTAGAGCATATTATCATAAACATTACCTTCTTTATTCCTGCGCCATTCAGCGTACAAATAGTTGGGAGAAACAACCATATCCCCATTCCAAATTCTTGAATATACCACCGATTTTGAAATTAAGCTAGGGTCTTTTAGATTTTTTACTAAAGAGGTTCCCTCAACACGTTCGGGTGTTTTGAGTCCAACAAGCTCGGCTATGGTTGGATATAAATCAATCAACTCAACATAGCTTTGTGATTGTGATTTTTGGGTTAAACCAGGAACGCGTATCATTAAGGGAACCCTGTTTTCGACATTAAAAAGGTTGTGCTTGGACCACCTGTTATGTTCCATGAGACTAAAGCCATGATCACTAGTAAAAACGACTATGGTGTCGTCACTTAATCCCAACTCATCTAATGCGTCCAATACCTTGCTTATTTGTGCATCTGTAAAGCTTACACAGGCATAGTAGCCGTGGATAAGTTGTTTTGCAAAGTCTTCATCTAGGGTAAATGTAGCGGCATTTTTAGCATCATTACCGTCATTTTTATAGATATGAGGCCCTTCTGTCCAAACGCCATCACATGCGCCACGCCACAAAAAATGACGTGCTCCAATAAATTTAAAGGTTTCAAGATCCAGCTCTTGCATCCAGATTTCTTTTTGGTCTGTAAATTCAGGGTTGTTTGGTTTGTGCTGCCCGGTATACCAGAGACGGCCCTCTTCATCAAAATAAAGGTCAGGATCAATCCCTGGAGCTCCTTGCACAACAACAGGATCAGACCAAGGCCCTGCTGGATTAGTAGCGGTAATGATAATGTTATTGCCACTGTGCTTTTTTGTCTCTTCATCAAAGTATATGGCAGTGGTAATAATGTAAAATGTACCCTCTTGATATCGCAAGGTTGGGGCATATATGCCTCCGTTTGGCTGGACGTCAATAAGGTTAACAGCTCCGTTGCTTTGAGTTTCCCGCTGCAAGCCATGACCGATTAAGGTCCAGTTTACCAAATCTTTACTGCTATGAATTGGTATTCCTGGATAATATTCGAAGGATGAATTCGCCATATAAAAAACATTCCCTACTTTACAAATGGATGGATCTGGATAGCCCCCTGGTAACACAGGGTTGGTGAAGGTCTGTGCATACAGCATTCCTACATGCAGCGATAGCACAAATTTTATCAAAAAAGAAAAGGCTTTAAACATAAAAAATTAAAAAGCGCATGCTTGTGATTTATTTAGC
>JBDQNA010000043.1:0-8508 GCA_040261965.1 Flavobacteriaceae bacterium | reverse complement strand
CATTTAGTGGTTTTAAAAATTTGAAATATTTTTCAGGAATATATTCTATGAGTATATTTATAATATGAAATCATACTTATCATCTTCAATTTTACAACTTAAATATTACAAAATATTAGGTGAAAAAACCATTACAAGAATTCCTAATAACAAACTATCTTTTAAACTTAATGACAATTCTAATAGTATTAATACTATTGTAAAACATTTAAATGGTAATATGTTATCTCGATGGACAAACTTTTTAAATTCTGACGGTGAAAAAGATTTCAGAGAAAGAGATAATGAGTTTATTGAAGATATCAATAACAAAGAGGAATTACTTAATCTATGGGGTAAAGGTTGGGATTGTCTATTTAACACTCTTGAAAGTCTTTCTGAAACAGACTTAGAAAAAATTGTTTATATCAGAAATGAGAGTCATACAGTTATTGAATCTATTAATCGTCAACTTTGTCACTATTCATATCATATTGGACAGATTGTTTACTTAGGAAAAATTATATTGGATGAAAATTGGGAATCCTTATCAATTCCCAAAGGTCAAAGTGAAGAATTTAATTCAAAGAAATTTTCAATAAAAAAGAAATAAAATGTTTTCATGTAATTACACATGTGGTACACAATGTGTACCATGCTAGCTGTAACTACTTGATAGTCAAAAATCAAAAAAAAGGTTTGATTCCTGGAGGTACCACAAACCCATAGCTTAGGCGGGGGGTTATTTTTATGCTTTTGCTAGTTAAAGGACTACAGCATCTTTAACTGCTGCACCTCTGACTGAGATAAATGACGCCAGTGTCCACGGGGTAAATCTTTCTTTGTAAGTCCAGCAAATAACACACGGTCTAAGGTAATCACTTCATAGCCTAGGGATTCAAAAATGCGTCGTACAATTCTATTACGCCCCGAATGGAGGGCAATACCTACCTCTCGTTTTGAGGCTCCCTGCACATAACTCACTTCATCGGCTTTAATGCTGCCATCATCAAGTTTAATACCCACTTTGATGCTTTGCAAATGTTGACCGCTTACATTTTTATCCAGTACAACATGATAAAGTTTTTTTACGCCCGTACTGGGATGTGTTAGTTTTTTAGCCAAATCGCCATCATTGGTAAACAACAATAGCCCCGTGGTGGGACGGTCTAACCTACCCACAGGAACGATACGTGCTTTGGTTGCATTTGCCACCAAATCCATTACCGTTTTTCGGCCTTTTTCATCTCGTGTGGTTGTAATAAACCCTTTTGGCTTGTTGAGCAACACATAGGTAGGTTTTTCGGCTTGTAATCGCTGCCCATCAAACTGAACCTCATCTGTTGGCTTTACCTTATAGCCCATTTCGGTCATGACCTTGTTGTTCACTTTTACAGAGCCTATCTTGATATGCATATCCGCTTCACGGCGTGAACAAATACCCGCATGGGCGATAAACTTATTCAATCGAATCCCTTCACTGGGTTTTTGTGTTTTTTTCTTATTCATGGCCATGATTATGCCTTGCAAAAGTAAGAAGCTTAAACGTTAAGCCGTAGTAAAGGCAGACTTATTATGCCAAATAAAATTATAAGTCGTGTCAATTGGAGTAATAATCCCATATGACGGGTGCTAGAAAGTCGCCATAACAACACTAGTAAAAGCAGCAACAAGACAAAAGCAGACACAAAATAATAAATCATGGCATGAAGTGAAAAAAATGTTTGCAGTAATATCATCACCATCAGGGCACATATAATTAAAATACTAATGAGTTTTTTGGTTCGTTTTTCGCCCCATACCACTGGAAAAGTTTGGTAGTTCTGCGCCAAATCCCCTTTGAGATTATACAAGTCTTTCACAAATTCACGAATACTCACAAGGGTGTATAAATAAGCTGCATGGGTAAAAATTTCGAGGGAAAAATTATTGTAGTAAACCGTAATAGCGAAGAAAGGTAATATGGTCAACAAGGTGCTGGTAAGGGTACCAAACCACAAGTCGCGTTTTAGTAGTGATGAATATATAAACATAGCTACCATATAGGAAGTAAAAAAAAGTACTGCACGAAACGATACATAGCTGGCTGTCAAAAGGGCCATCACCGAGCAGATAAAGTACATGGCCAATTTGGCTTTGGCAGAAACATGACGTTCCAATATGGTTTTTTGAGGTCGATTAATAAGATCCTTCTCTTCATCAAAAAAAGCATTGAAAATATACCCGCCTGAAACACTAAAGCCCGTAGCTAGAACAATCAGCCATAACTCAACATTCTTTAAAGTAGGAATGATGTCTAGTTTAGAAAAAATAAACACTGCTGTGAGTACTTGGGCTAACATTAGGACACTCACATTGACAACCCTTACCAAAGAGAATAGACCAATTGCCTGTAAAAACAATTGCTTTGATGATGATGGGGCACGCATCTTAAAATGTGTAAACGACCTCCAATTGATGGTCTGCAAGTAAGCTCTTTGCCTTGGTCAGGTCTTGGGTAAAACCAAGGATATAACCTCCGCCACCAGAGCCGCAGAGTTTTAGGTAATATGCATTGGTTTCAATCCCTTTTTTCCAAACGTTTTGAAAACGCTTTGGAATCATGGGGCTAAAGTGTTCCAACACCACAGAAGATAGTTTTTTCACATCCGAAAATAAATCTGAAATATTACCACTTAAAAAGTGCTCAATGCAACGATCAGAAATGGCTATAAACTCTTCTTTCATCATTTTTCGAAAGGCAGGAGCTTCAAGATTATCTAAGAAAATAGAAACCAAAGGGGCGGTTTCACTAGTCATACCACTGTCCAATAGAAAAACAGCTGCTTTTCCTTTTTGTGATTGAGATGGAATGCCCGTTGGCTCAATTTCAGATTTAGAATGAATGAGAATGGGCAAACTCAAAAAGCTATTTAGCGGGTCTAAACCCGATGATTTTCCGTGAAAGAAAGATTCCATTTCGGAAAAAATACTTTTGAGCTTGGTGAGTTTTTGACGTGTAAGATTCTCTAATACGGTAATTTTTTCAAAAGCATAGCGGTCGTAGATAGCTGCTACTAGTGCACCACTACTCCCTACGCCATATCCTTGTGGAATACTACTGTCAAAGTACATCCCCTTGTTCAAGTCGGTTGCTAAGCGTTTGTGGTCGAAAGTTACCACTGTGTTATCTAAACTTGTTAGATGTTCGGCAAATGCTTTTAGTTTGGCGTTGGAGGATACTGCGGCTTGTGAAGTATTGCTATCCATACGCAAAGCCCCCTTGTAGTAATTATAAGGAATAGAGAGCGCTTTGGCATTTTTTATGATGCCATATTCTCCAAAGAGTAAAATTTTTGCATAAAATAACGGTCCCTTCATTACAACAAATCTAGCACTTTTTTATTCCCACACCAACCACATCATGCACACATTGGCGGTTTTGACAAAATTGCAGCAACTCCGAAGCTATAAATGCTTTAACACTATCTGCCACATTACTTGGATAAAGCAAGTGAACGTTGGCGCCTGCATCCAGTGTAAAGCAAAGGGGAATTTCTGTTTCAGCCCTAAATTTCCAGACAGCATTGATGATGTGTAAGGTGTTGGGTTGCATCAAAATAAAATAGGGGTTTGAAGTCATCATCATGGCATGCAAATCCAAAGCTTCTTTTTCTACAATAGGGATAAAATCATCTAGGTTTCCGCTTTTAAGCACAGGCAGCAAAGCTGCTAGTTGTGTATTGGCTTGTACAAATCGTTGGGAGGCATAAGGGTGATTGTGCATTAGCTTGTGTCCCAAAGTGCTACTCACTTGCTTTTGTCCTTTGTCTACTAGTAAAATGGTGTCGCAATAGGTTGTGAAGTCAGGGTGGATATCGTCTAGTGTAACTGCCAATAAATCTGAAGAAGCTACCACTGAAGGGTGCTTACCCCATACCATCATTGGTCCCTGTACACTTCGGCAGGCACTCCCAGATCCAAGGCGTGCCAAAAATGATATTTTTTCAAACTTGAGCTTTTCATCCATGGGTGTCAAATGTGACTCAAAATCTACCAAACAAGCGGCCAGTGCGGCTAGAGACGAAGCAGAGGAAGCTATGCCACTGCTGTGTGGGAATGTGTTATGAGAACTTATGGCGATATCATAATGCAGCAAAAAAGGCTGATAGGGTGCAATGTGATCAAAAAAGGCTTCGAGTTTTGGTCGAAAGCTCAGCTTCTCTTTCCCCTCAAAAAGAATACTAAAAGAAACTTTTTTGGCAGGAGGGCTAAGAGGCGTAAAGTGGACTTCGGTTTGGGTCTGGGCATCGGATAAGGTAAAACTTAAAGATGCATTTTTAGGTAATTGAGGGGCGGTTTTACCCCAGTATTTTACAAGAGCTATATTGCTAGGTGCTTGCCATTTGGTGTGATAAGCCTCGTGATGAGGTTGGGCGTTACTAGAAATAAAGCGCTGTTCCATGCTTCACAAATATACATGGTTAAAAACTGTTGTAAGAACGAAAACATGTCTTAATTTAAATTTAATACATTTGAAATACTTAACCTAAATCAAATATTATGTTTTCTAAATCTATTTTCTGGTCAACCGTTGTTGCTTTCTTGTTTTTTTATTTTATTCCCCCATTATTTTATTTGGGAGCTGATGAATGCTTAAAGGAATACATAGACCCAAGTAAAGATATCAGCAGAGACCCCTATATGTTTGGTGTATTAGCACTAGGTGTACTGGTGTTTTCTTACGCGTTTGTACATATTTTTCAAAAATGGTCTAATGGGATATTCAGCAATAAAAAAGGGTTTATTTATGGCATCTGGGCCACATTATTGACATCCGTTTCCATAAGTTTCATACGCTATGCTACAACCGATTTTGCTGAAGCAGAATTTTATGTACTAGATAGTTTTTACTGGCTGGCCATGTACACCACAGGGGGCGTTTTGGTTGCCTTTGTTTGCAGAAAAACAAGCTGACATAAGAATCCACAAATATAAAAGCCTCCGATATGGAGGCTTTTTTTATACTTAATCTACACTTACCACTTGATCAATCTCAGGGGCGTATTTTTTTACGGTCAATTCAACACCTTGTTTTAGGGTCATTTGATTTACAGAACAACCCACACAAGCGCCCAAAAGTTGGACTTTAACCGTATTATTTTCAATACCTACAAGTTCAATATCTCCACCATCGGATTTTAAAAATGGTCGGATTTCTTCAAGAGCTTGTTCAATACGTTTGTTTAAATCTGACATAGCCTATTTTTTTGTTACGGCGGCACAACCTGCCATAGTGGTTATTTTAATCGCCTCGGTAGGCGGTAGTTGTTCGTTACGCAGCACTACTTCTGACACAACAGCCCGTGTGACTTTGGTAAAGGCTGCTGCAACAACTGTTTGTTCTTGCATGGCCGCAGGACGTCCAACATCTCCTGCCTCTCGAATGCTTTGTACAAGTGGCAATTCTCCTAAAAAAGGAGTTTTCAAATCTTCTGCCAAATACTTTGCTCCTGATTTGCCAAAAATATAATATTTATTGTCAGGCAATTCCTCGGGAGTGAAATAGGCCATATTCTCAACAATTCCCAGCACCGGTACTTGAATGTTTTTTTGTTGGAACATGGCAACGCCTTTCTTTGCATCGGCAAGTGCGACAGCCTGTGGAGTACTCACAACTACTGCCCCTGTAATGGGCAAAGACTGCATAATGCTTAAATGAATATCGCCTGTTCCTGGCGGCAGGTCAATCAATAAAAAATCTAACTCCCCCCACGCGGCATCAAAAATCATTTGATTAAGTGCCTTTGCAGCCATAGGACCGCGCCAAATAACCGCTTGGTCTGGTTTGGTGAAAAATCCAATAGATAACAGCTTTACTCCAAAGTTCTCAACGGGCACCATTTTGGAAACGCCATCGATGTTTTTTGCTAAGGGACGTTCATTAGCCACGTCGAACATAATAGGCATAGATGGACCGTAAATATCCGCATCTAGTACACCCACTTTGAAGCCCATATTGGAAAGGGAAACAGCTAGATTAGCCGTTACCGTAGATTTACCTACACCGCCTTTTCCAGAAGCGACCGCAATAATATGTTGGATACCTTCAATAGGTTTTCCTTTAATCAAATTGGCGTCCTTTTTTTCAGTTGGCTTCACAGAAATATTCACCTTTACTTTGACCTTTTCATTAACCTGATCATGAATGGCTTTCATGACGGAAACCTCCGTTTTCTTTTTAGCCTGTAATGCAGGGTTGTCCGTCTCTACATCAACCACCACTTCATCACCAAAAATATTGATGTTCGTAACCGCATTGGCTTCCATTAGGTTTTTACCTGCGCCAGGCAAACTAATGCTGGATAATGCTTGTTCAATTTCAGGGCGTGTAATTTTCATTCAGTCTAAATAAGTTTACAAATATAACATATCGTGTGAAGACTAGGGCTATGCATTTGGGCTCCAAAAAACATCATCGAAATTTTGGATTTGATCTTTGACAATACGATGGCCCTCTGCCTCTAACAATTGCTGCATGGTGTTGATACCGCCAAAATGATGTTTCCCTGTAAGCATCCCTATTCGATTCACCACACGGTGTGCTGGAACATTGGGTCTTGCGTGTGCAGCATTCATGGCGTAACCAACGGTTCGCGCGCTCTTAGCAGCACCTAAATATTTTTCGATAGTACCATAGGTAGTTACTTTACCATAGGGTATTTGCCGTACAACTTCATATACGCGTTCAAAAAAGTCATTTTGTTGCATCAGTAGGAAAGGAGAATTTTAGATAGGTAATGGGAATGCCTTGCTCACGGTACTGTTGCTCGTAAAAAGTTTGAATGCCAATAACATCCGCTGGGGCATGCACATATTGATAGATGTCGTGATGTGCCATTTGTGGTTTTATATTCCATCCGTCTAAAACACCTAGCGTATACCCATGCAAAAAAGCGGCATCTGTTTTGAGATGTACAATGCCTTCGGGCTGTAAAACTTGCTGATAGCTACGTAAAAACGTTGGGTTGGTCAATCGGTGGTGTTTGCGCCTAAACTTGTACTGTGGATCTGGAAAAGTAATCCAAATCTCAGCTACTTCGTCTTGTGCAAAAACCGCTTCAATCAGTTCGATTTGCGTGCGCAAAAATGCTACATTTTTAAGCCCTTCTTCAAGGGCTGTTTTGGCGCCTCGCCAAAAGCGCGCGCCCTTAATATCAATACCAATATAATTTAGTTTTGGATTTTTTCTAGCCAAGCCTACGGCATACTCTCCCTTGCCACAACCCAACTCAACTACAATGGGGTTGTCATTTTTAAAAAAAGCAGACCAATTCCCCTTGTGTTGAAAAGTACCTTCAAGCAGTTCTGCTCGGCTAGGCTGAATCACATTTTCAAATGATTCGTTTTCTTTAAATCGCTTTAATTTATTTTTACTTCCCACAATATTATTTTAGGCTGCATCTGTCAGACTCCCTTTTTCAAGAGTAAACGAAAACTCGGAACCAATTTCTGCTTGGCTTTCGACAAAAATCTGTTCTCTATGCGCTTCAATGATGTGCTTAACAATGGCCAAGCCCAAGCCAGATCCACCCCTACGGCGATTACCACTTTTATCTACGCGATAAAAACGCTCGAATAAACGAGGCAAATGCTCTTGCTCAATGCCTTCACCATTGTCGCGCACACGAACCATTATTTTATCATTATCTATAGACTGTACGCTTACTTCGGTCGTGCCTTTCTTTTTGCCGTACTTAATTGAGTTCATGACAAGATTTGTCAAAACCTGTTGCACGCGCTCCCTGTCGGCATATACCCCAATAGCTGAAGTGTATTTCTGATCAAACTCAAGGCTTATACTGGATTTTACAGCTTGCATGTCTAATAATTCAAATACACTTTGAATTACTTCGAGTACATCAAAGTTTTCCAATTCTAACTGGGTGTCCCCTTTCTCTAGTTTGGTAAGCAAGTCTAAGTCTTTGACAATGTATGTAAGCCGTTCTACTCCTTTATTGGCCCGCTCCAAATACTTTTCATTAACCGCCGTGTCTTTGTATGCTCCGTCCAAAAGGGTGAGTATGTACCCTTGAACAGTGAAGAGAGGTGTTTTGAGCTCATGAGCAATATTCCCTAAAAACTCACGGCGAAAAGAAGCTTGATCTTTTAGGCTGTTCAATTCAACGCTACGCTTTAACGCCAATTCTTTGACACTTTCTACTAATGAGTCCATATTGTCTGCAGTGACAATATCGTGTATTTCGCCTCTAAACTCAGGTTCTAGGTCTTGATACAATTGTTTTATTCCTTTGTATATGAATTTTTCAATCCTGTAAGTAAGGACGAAAAACACGGACATAAAAATGATAAGACTACAGCCTATGAGTACTAATATATTATCACGACTAAAAAGGACTGTATCAGTAAAAGCATAGGCAAAGCCCACGGTTAGCAACAGGACAATATCCGTTATTAATAACGATGTAATAAGTGAAAATCGATAGGACTTTATCGTTCTCTTGGTCATATTAATTCACATATTTGTAT
>JBDQNA010000012.1:0-14973 GCA_040261965.1 Flavobacteriaceae bacterium | reverse complement strand
GTTTTGGATTGTTTTACAACAGCATCAAATTTGGCTTCGGACAGGGGCCCTGCATCCATTCCCTCCCAATCGTTAGGTATTTCGTTAATAGGAAATACTTGCTGAGGTGT
Organism: Flavobacteriaceae bacterium; assembly: GCA_040261965.1. Classification (GTDB taxonomy): domain Bacteria; phylum Bacteroidota; class Bacteroidia; order Flavobacteriales; family Flavobacteriaceae; genus UBA7446. Next base: position 14,863 of record JBDQNA010000012.1, on the reverse strand, counting down.
ATCGTTAGAAAAGTCTTGACCACCACGGACATCTACGGGTAGGTGCACTTGTACGCCCAAGGCTTTTGCTTGTTCGAGGATAGACAGCGCTAAGGGCATCTTGTCTTCTTCACAAATAGATTTCCCAATATGGCCTCCTTGTGCTTTGATAAAGGTAAAAGCCATCCCCCCGCCAATAATCAAATGATCCACTTTTGAAAGAATATTTTCGATTATGGTAATTTTAGAGGAGACCTTTGCGCCGCCCAAAATGGCCAAGACTGGCTTTTCCCCTGACGACATTACTTTGTCAATGGCTGTTATTTCTCCAGCCAACAAATGGCCGAAGCACTTCTTGTTGGGGAAAAATTGTGCCACAACTGTGGTTGAAGCGTGGGCGCGATGCGCCGTGCCAAACGCGTCGTTCACATACACGGTTCCAAGCTTGGAAAGGGCTTCGGAAAAGTCTTTGTCTCCTTTGGTTTCCGCTTCATGAAAACGCAAGTTTTCAACTAACAGTACCTCTCCTTGTTTCAATGCCTCCGCTTGAGTTGTGGCTTTTGGGCCAACAACTTCATCGGAAAAGTGGACGGTTTGTCCGAGGTGTTTTTCAAGCGTAGGTACTAGCTGTTTTAAACTTAATTTTGGGTCATTCCCTTTAGGTCTTCCTAAGTGAGACATCAACACACAGCTCCCTCCTTGTTCTAATATATATTGAATGGTAGGCAGCGCAGCTTCAATTCTTGTGGCGTCTGTTACATTACCATTGGCGTCCAAAGGAACATTAAAGTCTACGCGTATCAAGGCGCGTTCCTGGCTAAATGAAGTGTTTTGAAGGGTATTCATATATGTGTTTTATTTGCGCAAAAATACAATATCATCTTGGTTTGAAGTAGTCTCTTTTTATAAACTGCTTGTTTGTATATTTAGGCATGCTATTTAATGCCGTATTGGGGCACGAATCTCAAAAGAAATCACTCGCCAACAGCCTCGCTGTCAGACGCATTCCGCATGCCCAACTTTTTGAAGGCGAGGATGGACACGGACTGTTGCAAATGGCACTAGCCTATGCTAATGCTGTGGTTTGTGGCGATACATCCGCCGGTGCCGCAATGCAAAAAGCTAAAAAAATGGTTCATCCTGATATACATTTTGTTTTTCCAACGGCAATTACTTCCGATGTAAAAACAAAGCCCACTTCAAATGAATTCCTTGGAAAGTGGCGAAGCTTTGTTTCTGATCAGCCTTATGGGTCGCTATACGATTGGATGCGCTATTTAGGTGCTGAAAATAAACAGGGCGTAATCAATGTTAACGATGCCCTAGCTGTTATGCAAAAGGTTAGCCTTAAACCCTTTGAGGGAGGGTGGAAGTGTGTCATTATTTGGCATGCCGAGAAACTTACCATTGCAGCGTCTAACAAGCTGCTTAAAAGTATTGAAGAGCCTCCGTCCAAAACCCTGTTTTTACTTTTATGCCCCGATGTATTTCAACTTATTGCTACCATAAGATCAAGATGTCAACAGACTCGTTTTGGAGGCATAGACCAAGACCTTATCGCAACATATTTAGAAAAAAAAGGGGTTAATAAGGCTTTGTCCGCTACAGTTGCTGGACAGGTAAAAGGCAATATAGGGAAAGCCCTTAGCCTGGTAGATCAGCAAAATGAGCTTGCTGAGTATGAAGATTGGTTTGTTGCTTGGGTGCGCACAGCCTTTCGCGCAAAAGGGAACAAGGCGGTCGTACTTGAGCTTTCTGACTGGAGCTTGTCTTTGGGGGCTAAGGGGATTGAAACACAAAAACAATTTTTGTCATTTGCCATACAAATGTTTCGTGCAGCGCTTATGATGCACTACAAACTGGACGCTGTTGCTGGGTTTTATCCTAAATCTGATTTCAAACTAGAGCGTTTTGCTGCTTATGTTCATGGGGCTAACATTTTGGCCATTATTTCAGCGCTTGAAGACAGCGTCTATCACCTTTCACGAAATGGAAGCTCGCAAATGATTTTCACCGAACTTTCTTTTAAGCTAACACGCTTGCTGCATGCCAAAAATAAATAGTTTTTGTCTATTGTTTTTTTCGGCCTCCATAGTTTCGTCTTATTTATTTCTGCTCTTTTTTTTTACGGCAGTCGATTTTTTTCTGCTGTATGTGCTATGAACATAGGTGTCCTTATAAACGTCTCTTAAAACGCTTTATTTTGGTTTTTGGAGGAAAAAAGTAAGGGCGGATGCGTTTGTGGTTCCCAAGCCTTTGAGGTTTGCAAATAGTCCTTTGTAGAGTGCTTTTAACCATGGCATATTGGCGTTTCGGTATTGTTCGGATAGCAGGGCGATATAAAAGGCATCCCAATACATGTTTTTAATGCTGACTAATTCAAAACTTGCTTGACGGCCCAGAAATGTAATCGCGTGTTTGTTATAGTGCCAGCGATGCCGTGGCACGTCATAAGCTGCCCAAAAAGATTTGTAATGTTTAGCGTCCCACGAATCTGCATTAGGTACTGCCAAAACCAAAACACCCCCTGGCTTAAGAGCAGTAAAAAAAGAATCTAACGCCCCTTTAGGATTATTGATATGTTCGAAAACATGCCAAAGCGTGATAACATCATAGTGGTTTGGTTGGAGTGGTTGAGTAACCACAGTGAGCTGTCGTTGTTTTAGTATGTCTAATGCGTTTTGAGATGTCTCATACACATCTACGTGCCATCCTTGCTGTTGGGCCGATAGGGCAAAGTCGCCAGTTCCCGCGCCATAATCTAACATGTGCCCCTGAGTAACATATTGTCGGATCCAGTTGCGTTTGGTTCTGATATTGATTCTTTTAATCCACGCATAGATCGTTGATCTAAGGCTGTTGGCCTGGGTTTGGTGTGAGGCATATCCTGTTTTGGGATAATATTTTTGAAGTTCAGATTCCGTGAGCTCAGGAGTGGTCTTGAGAGCTGTAGATTCTTTGTCCAAGACTAAATCAAAGCTGACTTTGCTGATGAGATGATCAATAACTGAGAGTTGTTTCACGTGGAACAATTAACGTCCCATATACACCAACAAAACAGACAAATCGCTAGGGGATACGCCACTTATTCGTGAGGCCTGTGCTATGGTTACGGGTTGAATTTTGCTGAGTTTTTGTCGCGCCTCTATAGAAAGGGACTTGACCTTTTCATAATCGAAATCTTCTGGGATAGGTACGTGCTCTAAAGAACAAAGCTTATCAGCCTGTAGCTTTTCCTTGGCGATATAGCCCGCATATTTTACTTGTATTTCAACCTGCTCTAAGGTAGCGGCATCAATAGCTTCTTTGCTCACAAAATCATTAACGGTTTCTAGTGTTAAGAAGTCCGCAATTGTTAGATTAGGGCGCGCCAACACCTTGCCCATTTTAAGTGATTGCTTTACGGGATTTGAGGCTTTGCTGATCAAAATAGGGTTGATGTCCTCAGGAACTACGCTTGTCTTTTCAAAAAAACGCAATAAGGCCGTGGTTTTTTTTAATTTTGTCTCTAACAGGCGCATGCGCGCGTCAGTGGCAAGGCCCAGGGCATGGGATCTTGGTGTAAGGCGAAGATCTGCATTGTCTTGCCGTAACAAGGTACGATATTCAGCCCTTGATGTAAACATCCGATATGGCTCTTCCGTGCCTTTAGTGATAAGGTCATCTATAAGCACTCCTATATATGCCTCCTCGCGGCTCAAAACAAACGCCTCTTTTTGTGCTACATGATTGTGAGCATTAATTCCAGCCATGATACCTTGTGAAGCGGCCTCTTCATAACCTGTTGTTCCATTAATTTGCCCTGCGAAGAATAAGCCCGAAACGAGTTTGGTTTCTAAGCTGTGCTTGAGTTGGGTGGGTTGAAAAAAGTCGTATTCAATAGCGTAGCCAGGTCTGAAAAATTTAACCTTTTCAAAACCAACAACAGCAGAAAGGGCCTTGAACTGAACTTCTTCGGGAAGCGATGTTGAAAAGCCGTTAACATAAACCTCAACCGTATCCCAACCTTCTGGCTCGACAAACAATTGATGTCGGTCTTTTTCAGCAAAGCGATTAATTTTGTCCTCGACGGAGGGGCAATAACGCGGCCCGATGCTTTTAATTCGCCCATTGAACATTGGAGAGCGGTCAAAACCCTCTCTCAACAAATCATGTACTAAAGGACTGGTATGTGTCATGTGGCATGAGCGTTGACGCTTTAAAACTTGGCTGTCTTCTAGGTAAGAAAATTTAGAAGGCGTGGTATCTCCAGGCTGCTCGATCATCTTGCAGTAATCTAAAGACCTTCCGTCTACACGCGGGGGTGTACCGGTCTTCATACGGCCTGAGGTAAAACCTCGTTCAACAAGGCGTTCAGTAAGTCCAAAAGAGGCACTTTCGCCTGCTCGTCCCCCGCCGAATTGTTTTTCTCCGATATGGATAAGGCCGTTTAAAAACGTACCACTGGTAAGCACTACGGATTTGGCTTTAATTTCAAGGCCGAGAGACGTGACGACGCCAGCGATGTTATCTCCTTCAAAAAGTAAGTCTGTTACCATTTCTTGGTAAAAGTCGAGGTGTTCAGTTTGCTCAAGCTTGTTGCGCCAGTGTTGCGCAAACATCATTCGGTCTGATTGAACACGAGGGCTCCACATGGCAGGCCCCTTGGAGCGGTTAAGCATTTTAAATTGAATTGCTGATGCGTCTGAAACAATACCGCTATATCCGCCAAGGGCGTCTATTTCTCTAACAATCTGCCCCTTTGCGATACCTCCCATGGCTGGGTTGCACGACATTTGTCCAATATTCTGAAGGTTCATTGTAATAAGCAGCGTATTGCTGCCCATATTAGCGGCGGCAGCGGCGGCTTCTGCGCCTGCGTGCCCGCCCCCCACGACGATAACATCATAAACATCACGAAACATGATTCTCCTTATTATGTTCCACGTGAAACAATTCTATGCAACGCTGCTCGGCCATGCGCATGGCTGTTTGTTGAGCTGCTGTTGTGTCTTTATAACCTAAGCAGTGTAAAAGGCCGTGCGACATAACTCGGAGCAATTCTTCATCAAAGGGTACATTCAAGTCAGCTGCATTTTCGCGAACGCGGGTTATGGAAATAGCAAGGTTGGCGTTTACGTCCTTACCAATCGTATCATCAAACGTAATAATATCTGTTAAGGTGTTGTGGTTCAGGTACTTAAGGTTTAATTCCAACAGAGATTTATCGTCCATGAAAGCATAGACTAACATCAAAGAGGTTGCCTCATGCTGGGCTGCACAGCTTGCTAGCCAATTGATAAACAGCTGTTCGTCAACAAGCACAAAATCTGTTTGGTATGTAAAATCCACAGAAACGTCCATGGCGCAAATATATTCAATTAGAGTTGTAATAAAAGATGAATAGTCGTTGTATCTTTGACAAAATATTATGTCTATCCGCGTTCGTTTTGCACCTAGCCCTACCGGACCCTTACACATTGGGGGGGTCCGCACAGCGCTTTATAACTATTTATTCGCTAAAAAACACAAAGGTGTATTTGTCCTTCGAGTTGAAGACACCGATCAAAATCGCTATGTCAACGGGGCAGAAGCCTACATTGCAAAAACACTTGATTGGTTGGGAATAAACCCAGATGAAAGCCCGAACAACCCAGGGGCTTTTGGCCCATATCGACAAAGTGAGCGAAAAACTGGTTACCTTCAGCATGCAGAAGCGTTGGTAAAAACGGGTAATGCTTATTTAGCGTTTGACACAGCAGCTGCATTACAAAACCTTAGGGAGGCAGCAGAAAAAGAGGGGGAACGCTTTATTTATAATTGGGAAAACAGAAATGACCTGAAAAACAGCCTGTCATTAAACGCCGCAGAAGTCGAAGCGCTTATTGAAAGTAAAACGCCATACGTAATTCGTTTTAAGAGTTATTCAAGCAAACAGCAGAAGCCACTGCATATGACGGACATGGTTCGAGGAGAGGTCGTGGTAGACACTTCTTTATTGGACGATAAAATTATTGTAAAACAAGACGGCATGCCCACATATCACTTAGCCAATGTGGTAGATGATCATCTAATGGAAATCAGCCATGTCATTCGTGGAGAAGAGTGGTTGCCCTCTATGGCGCTACACATCCTTTTGTACAGGGCCTTTGATTGGAAAGCGCCTGTTTTTGCCCACGTGCCCTTAATTTTAAAACCATCCGGAAAAGGAAAGCTTTCCAAAAGAGACGGTGAGAAGTTCGGCTTCCCCGTATTTCCTTTAGAATGGAATGAAAACACTACGGGATTCAAAGAGTCGGGATATCTACCTGAAGCACTTGTAAATTATTTAGCGCTGTTGGGGTGGAATGCAGGTGGTGAAGAAGAGCTTTTTTCGTTGAAAGAACTCGTGTCGTTATTTTCCCTTGAAGGCATTACCAAAGCAGGTGGGCGATTTGACCCCGAACGCTGTAAATGGTTTAACCAACAACATCTACATAAAGTAGATTCGCGTGTTGTTGAGCGATGGCTTGATAAATTACTTCAGGAACGAGATATAAAGCCTATGCAGGGAATCACATCAGCCGTCGTGAGCTTGGTACAAGATCGGCTTACGCTACTTACGGATCTGTGGGACGAAACACATTTCTTTTTTGTTGCGCCTGTTCGATACGACGAAAAAGCCGTACGCAAACAATGGAAGGAAGAAACGCCTCAAATTTTAACTACTGTAATGAACCTTATTGAAAATGCTTCTGACAATCGACCAGAAAGCTTAAGCGCTTCAATTAAGTTATGGGCTAATGAAAATGGGGTGAAATTGGGTATGATTATGGCGCCTTTGCGAATTGCTCTGGTGGGCGCGCTTAAAGGCCCTGATGTTTTTGCAATTTGTGGTGTTTTAGGTAAAGCTGAATGTCTGCAAAGGATTGCTACTGCTATTGATAAAAATTAGGGCAATTTTTCTTATCTTTTGAGTGAACTTATAAATCAACTTTTATGGATATAATTTTTAATGCTATGATTGGCTTCGGTATCATACTGCTGCTTTTTATGGCTGTTTTTATCGTAACACAGCAAACCGCTGCTGTTGTTGAACGATTTGGTCGTTTTCAAAGTATTCGCCAATCTGGGCTTCAGCTAAGGATCCCGCTTGTAGACCGCATAGCGGGGCGCCTAAGTCTAAAAATTCAACAACTTGATGTGATTGTGGAGACCAAAACAAAAGACGATGTATTTGTCAAACTTAAGGTGTCTGTGCAATACATGGTCATTAAGGACAAGGTATATGATGCCTTCTACAAGCTTGACTACCCACATGATCAAATTACGTCATACGTGTTTGACGTGGTGCGTGCTGAAGTGCCTAAAATGCGTCTAGATGACGTGTTTGAGCGCAAGGATGACATTGCAATAGCTGTTAAGTCAGAACTTAACGACGCTATGATTAATTATGGGTATGATATTATCAAAACCTTGGTTACAGATATAGATCCCGACTTACAAGTAAAAGAAGCTATGAATCGCATTAATGCTGCAGAACGCGAGAAAATTGCTGCGCAGTATGATGGGGATGCAGCCCGTATTTTAATTGTTGAAAAAGCAAAGGCAGAAGCCGAGTCAAAACGTCTACAAGGGCAAGGTATAGCCGATCAACGGCGTGAAATTGCGCGTGGTCTAGAAGAGTCTGTAGAAGTATTAAACAAAGTGGGGATTAACTCGCAAGAAGCCTCTGCTTTGATTGTTGTAACTCAACACTATGACACCCTTCAGTCAATAGGCGAAGAAACCAACTCAAACTTGATTTTACTGCCAAACTCACCTCAGGCAGGGTCTGATATGCTTAACAATATGGTGGCGTCATTTACAGCCAGTAATCAAATAGGAGAGGCCATGAAAAATCAAAAAAAGAAAAAGAACGAGGGTGAAGCCTAGCCTATAAGTCAAATGAATAGAGCCCTAGCCATGTGCTAGGGTTTTTTGTTAAAGGCTGATGTTGTGAGCTAGGGCAACTAAAAACACCCATTTTTTCATCGTCGGGAACTGCCAATGCATAATCCCCGTGTTGATTGATAATGCTTTAGATAGTTTATTTGACACTTGAGCAGTAAACCTATTCTGATTAAATCCTGAGCCAGAATTTTGAAGAAAAACCTCCTCGCTGATATTTACCGATAATTTTAGGGTTAAAGGCAGGGTTGCTCTCAAGCCAAAACGATAGCGAAGTTGTAAATCCTTGGCAATCCAGCGCTCTTCTATAAAAATCGTATTTGTCAGATGAACTTTGTTGAGCTGGGTACTGAAAGCTATTTTTTGATATGCACCGTCTTCATTAATAGCTGCAATTTTTCTGTAACCCGCAGATAATGTAACATTAGGTGAGAGAGAGCTGCTAAAACCAGCTGTGAAAAGCGCTTGGTCTTTTGCCAAGTCTAAGTCAAAGCTTCGGTGCTGATATTGCATGTCAATACTGGTATTGCCGTTAAGGTTAAGTTTGTTTTTAAAAATCAGCCATGAGCCTACGTCTGTTTGGGCGTGAGTGCTTATGGCGATTAATGAACAAAGTATAAAAAGGTTATATTTTAACATCTTCAGCGTATTTAATCAGTAATGGGTTTTTGTCTGTACGTGCTTTTTCAATAAACTCAATTGCTGCTGCGTCTAGAAGCGCGTTTGTTTGCTGATGTGCCGCAAGCACTATAGCAACAGCGATGCGAGTGCCTGTTTTCTTTGCAGCTGTATTATATAGCGGAACCAAGTCCTCCTTAGTAATGTCTTTGGCTAATGCTACTATTTGAGCGGCCGCAACATCTTGCTTCTCTGAATTGAAAGAGGTAAACTTTTTGCCCAGCTTCCGCAAGGTATCCAGCGGAGAGACGGAGTGTGTGTGTTGGGGTTGGGAATGTGATTTTAGCTGTTGTTTGGACCAAGTGTCACGAAGCCCAACCGTTTTGTTAAAAACCGTTATTGCATCGCTGCTATCTTGATCACAAACAAAATAACCCAAGCGTTGAAATTGAAAATGATCTCCCGGTTTTGCGTCGGATAACATTGGTTCTGCGAAAGCCGTTTGGACAGCCAGCGAATCTGGGTTAAGGTGTGTTACAAAATCAATGTCTTTATCTCCGTCAGGACTTGGAGTATTAAACAAGCGATCGTATTGGCGCACAGATATTTTTTTTGCCTCTCCTGAAGAAACCCAATGAATAGTGGCTTTAACTTTACGCTGACTTTCTGGAGTTCCACTGCCACTCAGACTTTTAGGGTCATAAGTACAATATACGGTGTAAATAGTACCTGATGCGTCTTTTTCAACCGATTCTGCTTTAATAATATATGCGCTTTTTAAACGAACTTCTCCGCCTATTTTTAGTCTAAAAAACTTGTTGTTTGCTTCTTCTAGAAAGTCTTCTCTTTCAATATACAGTGTATTAGAGAAAGGTATTGTTCTTTCTCCCGCATGTAAATCTTCGGGGTTGTTTTCTGTGTTAAGTTGTTCTGTTTGTCCTGAAGGGTAATTAATAATTACCACTTTGATGGGGTTCAAAACCGCCATGGCGCGCGTAGCTGTTTTATTTAGATCCTCACGTACACAAAATTCGAGTAAGGAGGCGTCAATAACATTTTCGCGTTTTGCAATACCAACGGTTTCGGCAAACTTTCGCAGAGAAGTGGGGGTGTAGCCACGGCGGCGTAATCCGCTTATGGTGGGCATACGCGGGTCGTCCCAGCCGTCTACTTTTCCGTCCACCACCAAGCGTTGAAGCTTGCGCTTACTGGTAACTGTATAATTCATGTTGAGTCGGGCAAACTCGCGCTGTTTGGGGCATAAACCTCCATCAACCAAAAGGTTTAAAAAAGCATCGTATAAGTCGCGGTGAGGCTTAAATTCTAAGGTACAAAGGGAGTGTGATATTTGTTCGATATAGTCTGACTGGCCGTGGGCCCAGTCATACATGGGATAAATAGACCAGACGTCTTTTGTTCTGTGGTGGGGCTTGTGTAAAACACGATACAGAATGGGGTCGCGCAAGAGCATGTTGGGCGATGCCATGTCGCCTTTAAAACGAAGAATGTAAGCGCCTTCTTGGTGTTTGCCGGCTTTCATTTCCTCAAAAAGGCGAAGTGCTTCTTTTGGGTCTTGATTGCGATAAGGGCTGGCACTGCCGGGAATGGTGGGTGTTCCTTTTTGTAAGGCAATTTCTTCAGGTTTTTGTGCATCTACATAAGCATGGCCTTCTTTAATGAGCTGAATGGCCCAATTATAAAGTTGATTAAAATAATCAGATGCATAGCACTCTTTGTCCCATGAATATCCTAACCAAGCAATATCGTCTTTTATAGCATCAACAAAATGCTGTTCTTCTTTGGCGGGATTGGTGTCATCAAAGCGAAGGTTGACAGGGGCGTTGTATGTTTTGCCAAGTTCAAAGTTTAAGCAAATAGCTTTTACGTGGCCTATGTGCAAGTAACCATTCGGTTCGGGCGGAAAACGAAAGCGCAACAAGGTGGGGTTTAGCCCAGAAGTAAGATCTTCATCGATGATGTGTTCAATAAAGTGTTTCGCCATTTTTCTGTGAATCGAAATTGTTTGCGACAAAGGTAATTATTTAGACCAACTCCGTTGATTAAGTTTTTATATTTGGTAGATTATGGGAAAAGTTTATGTAGAAAACATTCGGGTCTATGCTTATCACGGGTGTTTACCTGAAGAAACGCGTATTGGTAGCGATTATCGAGTTGATGTTTGGGTGTCGGGAGACTTGGCTGTCTCAGAGGTTTCAGACAAGCTCGAAGACACCATTGATTATGTAAGCATTTGCGCTTGTGTCCAAGAAGAAATGGCAACACCCTCAAAGTTGTTGGAACACGTTGCCAAACGCATTATGAATCGCATTTTCGAAATAAGCGCTATAATAGATGAAGTTAATGTAAAAGTCGCCAAGATTAATCCCCCAATTGGAGGGCATGTTGCGGCTGTGGCTGTTGCGTTATGTGAGACAAAGAAATAAAGAGGGTATAGCATAAAAAATGTTACTTTTGCATCCTAAATGGCACCGTGGCCGAGTGGCTAGGCAGAGCTCTGCAAAAGCTTGTACAGCGGTTCGAATCCGCTCGGTGCCTCTACTTTATTTGGGCCTCTATAATGGTTTTTAATTGTTCCTTTTGCTCTGGAAAACTCCCTTGGAAGATAAAGAATAGGCCAAATCCAAAAATAATGACATGCACCAATTGTTTGATCTTATAGATAACCAAAGGGGTTAACGTGGTTTTGAGTTGTTTGGCAAGGTATATTTTAACAATATCAAACAACAAATAAATCAGCAAGACGTAGACGAAAAACCAAAAGTCTGCGCCAAACACCACTAGGCCAACCCAAAACAAAAAAGTGCCGATGTTTATAATGTTCAACACAAACCCTTTTGCTATATAAAAAAAATAATTCCCTTTAGGTAGCGCATCAGGGCGGAATGAAATTGTTTTTTTTTGTCTAATTGATGTTATTAAAGAAAGTAAACCAAAAGTACACAACACAACACCGCCTATGATAAACCATCGGGGGTTTTCTGCAAGACTATTGCGGAGAGCTTGTGTGCTAAAGAGAGCCGCCAATATAAAAACGGCGTCGGCAAGAACGGCGCCTAAATCAACACAAAAAGCGTGTTTTGCTCCTTTGGTAATACTTGTTTCAACAATTACAAAGAAAACGGGGCCAGTAGAAAAAACAAGCAACAATGCCAGGGGAATTGCTGCTAAAAATTCACTCATTTTCAGGGGTTTCAGTTATGGGGCTGATCTGTTCTATATTACCGCCAACGAAGACAGATTTAATGAGTTTTTTGGGTTGTCCGTGTACGCGTACGGAGCCGCCGAATAAGACTTTTACTTCCGCAAGTTCTGTTGCGTTAACCGCTGCTCTTCCTCCTGCCTTAATCTTAACCTCTGCTTGTTGAGATGCTAACGAAGCCGCCTCTAATACACCTCCTGTAGCCACAATGTGGTTTTGAACAACAGCAGCGCCTTTAAGCGTAATTATACCCCCTGAGGTTGCTTTCGTTTTTACTTTTTGCACATCTAGAATCGCGTCAATTTCTGCGCCTTCTTGTGCTTTGAGCACTATGCTTGGTTGGAATAATACGTCTTGACACGAAACAAAAGAGCCTTCATTAGCGTCAATGGCTTCTAAAATATTAGAAGAGAAAAGTGCAACCGTAGTATTAAAACCGCTTAGTCGCTTTTTTATATCCATCCGTATGATTAATCGGCCGTTTTTGTTTTTTATTGATAAAAAAGATTTGTTTTTTCCTTCTACGACCAGAGAGTCAGCGTCAGAAGGAATAATGGTTAAACGAATACCATCAAATACTTTAATTTCATCAAACTGCCCGAGCTTTATTGCTTGAGCTTGTGATAGAGTAGAAATTATAAAAAAAAAGAAAAATATACGCATGGTGGTTCTTTACTCAAAGATACATATTATTCTACGTGTCCCAATATGTTAAAATCTAAGTGTCTTTTTATAGGATCTGCTGCTATTACCTTTATCACAACTCGGTCTCCAAGCTGTATGCTTGTCTTTGTTTTTTTTCCTACGAAAGCGTAATTGCGTTCATCAAAAATATAAAAATCACCAGGTATATCTTGAGGTCGTGCCATCCCTTCACATTTGTTGCCTTCCAATTCAACATAAAGGCCACGCTCTACAACTCCTGAAATAACACCAGTAAACTTTTCTCCGATGCGTTTTTGCATATATTTTACCTGCATAAATTTAATAGAGTCACGTTCTGCTTTTGTGGCTAAAACCTCCATAGAAGAACAGTGTTTCATTATTGCTTCATAGGGTTCTGGTTTGGGTGATTTTTTTTCATCTAAATAGTGTTGTAAAAGCCGATGCGCAACCACATCAGGATACCTTCTAATTGGGGATGTAAAATGAGAATAGAAATCAAACGCTAAACCATAGTGTCCAATATTTTGGGTGGTATATTTTGCCTTACTCATACTTCTTATTGTTAAGGTATCAATAAGGTTTTGCTCTGGTTTATTAGCAATATCTTTAAGGAGCTTATTTATTGAATGTGCAGTTGTTTCTGTAGAGGCTAAATTTAAGCTGTAACCAAAACCGTTTATTACGTTTTTTAATTGATCTAATTTTTCTTCATTTGGTTCGTCGTGTACCCTAAAAACAAATGTTTTTTTTGGGTCTTTTTTTACAATAAATTCCGAAACTTTTTTATTGGCCAAAAGCATGTATTCTTCAATGAGTTTATTTGCTTCTTTACTAGTTTTAATAAACACATCTTTAGGGTTCTTTTCTTTGTCTAGAGTGAAACGAACTTCTTCTTTATCAAAAGAAATAGCACCCTTTTGCATTCGTTTTTCACGCAAGTGCTTTGCTGTTGTGTTTAGTTGGAGGATGGCGTCTTTTATGTTTTTATCTACCGTATACGCTTTTGATGTAAGAGATAATTCTGCTGGTATTGTTGCTTCTTTTGTATCGATGATATATTGGGCTTCGTGGTAAGCAAAACGATAATTGGAATTGATAACAGTCCGACCAAATTTTTGGTTTTTGATATTCCCCTCTGTGTCTAATGTGAAAATAGCCGCAAAGGTCAACTTGTCTTCATTTGGCCTTAGGGAACATACTTTATTAGATAATTGTTCTGGTAACATAGGAACGACCCTATCGACAAGGTAAACAGAAGTTGCGCGTTGATATGCTTCGTTATCTAAAACACTACCTTCTTTCACATAGTGTGAAACATCAGCTATGTGAATTCCCACCTCGAAATCTCCATTCTTTTTTTCTTGGAAAGAAAGGGCATCATCAAAGTCTTTAGCGTCTGTTGGATCTATTGTGAATGTTAATACATCACGATAATCCATTCTGTTTTTTATTTCATTAGATGTAATTTTTTCATCAATAGCATTTGCCTCTTGTGTTATGTGAGGATCAAAAGTATATGGAAGTCCATATTCAGCTAATATGGTGTGTATTTCTGTTTCCGCATCTCCAGGGACTCCAAGAACTTCTATAATTTTTGCTTGTGGTGATTTGGTTTGTTCCCAACTAGTAAAAGATATAAGTACACGATCACCATCTGAGGTTTTCATTTCGGGAGTTGACTCAATATAAAAATCTACAGATGAAATTCTTGGGTTTACACGAACAAACATGGTACTGTTTTGTTTGTGGAGAGTTCCAACAAAGCGTTCTCTTTTACGTTGTACTATATCGATAATCTTTGCTTCTCTCTTGCGTTTTCCTCTCGCTGGAAATACATAAAAGAGCACTTCGTCTCCACCAAAAGCTTTATGGTGAAGTGTAGGTGAAACCTTTACATCTTCTTCAAAGACTTCTGAAATAATATAACCGGTTCCGTTTGTGGATAGGTCTAAAACACCGCGATGATACTTTTCTTGTTTCTTTGCTTGATAAGTCCCTTTGATTGGGTTGTTAATTTGGTTGCGTGCAGTAAGTTTTTTTAAATTTTTTATAATGTGGTTGCGACCACTAGGGTCTTTGACACCAAGCCGGCTGGCTATTTGTTTGTAGTTAAACGTATTGTTCGGCGATTGATCTAAAACCTGAAGGATGTTTTTCTGGATTGATAAAACATTGTTTTTTTTACCCATATCACACAAAGGTATGTCTTATAATTAGTATTTGAAGTTTATCAACAAATAAATATTACATAACATTCTTTATCTTTTATTATTTTTAATTTATGATGTTTATTATTGTGTGTTAATAACCACAATAACTATATTTTATTTTTTTTAATTATCTTATACTTAAAGACATGCGTGATAAAAAACAACAAAAAAGTTGTTAGCAAAGTAAAAAGACTTGTTAATACATTAAAAGTAAATACTTATAAAATTATTTTAGTTTTTAATTTTTTTTTCGGGTATGCAT